>DASYXX010000674.1:0-6880 GCA_035934395.1 Streptosporangiaceae bacterium | reverse complement strand
GCGGTTGGAGTCGAAGTTCGTGCACGTGTCACAGCGCCTGCGAATTCTGACAGCAGGGCGCCATCGGTACCCAAAGCCAAGCCTCACGGGCAGGCGGTCCGCACCAGCCCAGGTCGCGCGCCCGCGCGTCCCGAAGATCGTCGCACGAGGAGAAGGCACATGACTCAGGGCACTGTGAAATGGTTCAGCGCCGACAGGGGATACGGGTTCATCGCCCCGGACGACGGCACCGACGACGTCTTCGTGCACCAGTCCGCCATCCAGGCCGAAGGTCGCCGCGGCCTGCAGGAGAACCAGCGGGTCGAGTACACCGCCCGCCAGGGGCCCAAGGGCCTGCAGGCCGAACAGGTCCAGCCGCTCTAGCCGGTCAGCCACGCTGGCTGCCCGTTCGGGCTGCCAGCTGCCGGGAGGGGTGGTTCTGCGAAACCGATGCGCTCCCGCGGCACCGTGCGAGGCGGCATCACTATGGCCTGCCGCCCCGCGCACGTACCCGGCTGAGGGACGTTACAGCTTGGTGAGCTTGGCGCACGGCAGCGGGATCCGCCGTTGCTGCGGGCGGAAGTCCACAAGCACGGCGGCGTCTTCCACGCCCAGGATGACGCCGAGCCCGTACGCGTCGTGCGTCACCTGATCGTGGACAGCGAACGTCTCGGCCGGGCGCACCAGAGCCGGAGCCTGAAACGGGCTGCCGGGCAGGTAGCGCCGGGCCGCGGCGCGGTGTGCCTTCATAGTTACCATCATGCGCCTTCACGGGCCAGGCCAGCGGGGCCGGCCGGCCGCACCCGGCCCACGCAGGCCAAAGAGAGCCACACGAGCGGCGTGGGCAGCCGGGGTACGGTGCCTCAATCGCCTCGGACTGGCCTTAGCCGATCATCGTCGGCCCGGTTACCACTAACCGCGGCGCCCTGCCCTCGGGCCGGATCTCGGCCGATGCCGCGTCCAGGTCCCACATCGCTGCGTCCTCGCCGACGGCCACCTTGAAGACGTCCCACGCGATGACCGCTGCTTGCGCGGGGTCGGCGGCACAGACCGTCATCGCGATACGGACCCGCACGAAATCGCTGCCCCGACGGGTCTCCGACTCCAGCCGGGGCTCGTGCACCGCGGGGCTGGTCTGTGCGGCGAGACGCTGCTCAAAGGCAGCGGCGACGGCGTTCCACGCGCGCCAGCCGCCGACGTGGGATACTTCGACGGCGACCCGGTAGCGGGAACGAGCCCGCCGGGTGATCATGCAGGGCAGCGTTCCCGGAGGGGACCGCGCGACACCCTGCCCTTAAGATTCCCGTCCGCAACGTGACACGCCCCGGGGAGCCCCCTGTGCGAGCGACAGTGGCGCCAGTGGACCCCGGGCGGGCGAGCAGGATTTAGCGTGGCGCTGAGGGGTTCGGGGCATCCTGCTGGGGCTGGTGGCCGGCCAGGCTGGCCCAGAAGGCCGCGGTGGCGGGGTCGTCGGCGGTGATGCGGGCCATGACCTCGCCGAGACGGGCGATGACCTCGTTTCCGGCGGTGGCATGCTCGAGCCTGCGGAGGACGTCGGAGCCGTCGGGTGGCGGCGGGGTCTCGGCCTGGAGGTCAGTGAGGTCTGCGGGCATCGGAGGTGTAGGGTCCGGCGGGCTTGGACCGGCGTGGCTGCGCCTGGCGCGATGGGCGGCGATGGACGCGACTCGCGGGGGGCCGCCGGGCTGCCCGGTGTCGCCGTCATCGCTCACGTTATTCATTCTTCCTGCGGGAACGTCCGCTTGCAGCGCATTTGCGCGGTCGCCCAGCGGGCGTCGTTCGCGCACATCGGGAGGCTCAGCCGCCGCGGACGGCCAGGACGTAGCGGAGCAGGGGAACTCCGCCGGAGGACTCGACCCGGTACCCCGCTGCGGCCGCTCGAGCGCCGCCAGCCGTGGTCAGGAGCGGACCAGCCGGGCGATCGCGTCCGAAGCCTCGCGGACCTTCTCGGCCGCGCCGCCGCCGCCCTCGGCGATCGCCTGGGCCACGCAGTGCCCCAGATGATCCTCGAGCAGCCCGAGGGCCACCGACTCCAGCGCCCGCGTCACGGCCGACACCTGGGTCAGGATGTCGATGCAGTACTTGTCCTCCTCGACCATCCGCTCGAGGCCGCGGACCTGCCCCTCGACCCTGCGCAGCCGCTGCAGGTAGTCATCTTTGTTCTGCGTGTATCCGTACATGTAACTCTCCCGTGTGGGCCGGCGCGGCAGTGTAACGGCCGGGATCAGCGTCGAAGGCGGCGGCGCAGCCTGCGGAGCAGAAGTAGACGGCGACGGGGCCGGTGGCGCGGTGCTCGGGGGCGGCAGCGGGGTCGACGCTCATCCCGCACACCGGGTCGGTGACCGGGCCGGCGGGCGCCTCGGCGGTCCCGCCGCGGCTGGCGGGGGTTTCGACCTGCGGCTCGGCACGGACCTGGCCGGCCGGGGGCAGGGGCTCCGGGCGGTAGCGGCGCAGCCGGTTGGCGTTGGTGACCACCGACAGCGATGAGGCGGCCATGGCCGCGGCGGCGATGATCGGGGACAGCCGGATTCCGAAGAACGGGTACAGGATGCCGGCGGCGACCGGGATGCCGATGCCGTTGTAGGCCAGGGCGAAGAAGAGGTTCTGGCGGATGTTGCGCATCGTGGCCCGGGACAGGGCGATGGCCGTGACGACCCCGGCCAGGGAGCCGGAGATCAGCGTGATGTCGGCCGCCTCGATGGCCACGTCAGTGCCGGTGCCGATCGCCATCCCGACGTCGGCGGCGGCCAGCGCCGGGGCGTCGTTGATCCCGTCACCGACCATGCCGACCACGGCGCCCCCGGCCTGCAGGCGGCGGATCTCACCTGCCTTGTGCTCGGGTAGCACCTCGGCCAGCACCCGGGTGACTCCGACCTGACGGGCGATCGCTGCCGCGGCGCGGGCGTTGTCGCCGGTCAGCATCACCACCTGCACGCCCAGGTGCCCCAGCGCGCCGATCGCGGCGGCGGAGTCGTCCTTCACGGTGTCGGCGATGGCCAGCACCCCGGCCGGCTCGCCGTCGACAGCGACCAGCACCGGGGTCTTGCCCTGCCCGGACAGCTCCGCGGCGGCCGCCTCCAGCGCGGTGGTCTCGATGCCCGCCCCAGCCAGCAGCCGGGCGCTGCCCACCAGCACCGAGCGCCCGGCCGCGGCGGCCCGCACGCCCTGGCCGGTGACCGACCTGAACGCCGTCGCCGCCGGGACCGGCACGCCGCGCGCGCGGGCCGCGGTCACGATCGCCGCGGCGAGCGGGTGCTCGCTGTCCGACTCCGCCCCTGCTGCCAGCGACAGCAGGTCCCCCTCGGCCCAGCGCCCGGCGGTCCGGACATCGGTGAGGGAGGGTCTGCCCGCCGTGATCGTGCCGGTCTTGTCCAGCACGACCGTGTCGAGCTGGTGGGTGGTCTGCAGCGCCTCGGCCGACCGGATGAGGATCCCGGCGCGGGCACTGAGGCCGGTGCCCACCTGGATCGACAGCGGGGTAGCCAGGCCCAGCGCGCACGGGCAGGCGATGATCAGGACCGAGATCGCGGACACCAGCGCCAGGGTGAACGCCGGAGCGGGCCCCGCGGTGAACCACACCGCGAACGTCGCGAGCGCCACCGCGATGACGGCGGGCACGAAGTACCCGGAGACCGCGTCGGCGAGCCGCTGGATCGGCGCCCGCGACGCCTGCGCCTGTCGTACCAGCTTGATGATCTGGGCCAGCATGGTGTCGGCGCCGACCTTGGCCGCGCGCACCCGCAGCGACCCGGTGGAGTTGATCGTCCCCCCGATCACCGGGTCCCCGGCCCGCTTGGTGGCCGGCATCGGCTCCCCCGTCACCATCGACTCATCCACCGCCGACGACCCGGACAGCACCACGGAGTCGACCGGGATCTTCTCTCCCGGGCGGATCACCAGCTCGTCGCCGACGCCGACCTCGGCGACCGGTATCTCGGCCTCGGTCCCGCCGCGGATCACCCGCGCGGAGCGCGGCTGCAGGCCCAGCAGCTCGGCGATGGCCTGCCCGGTGCCGGCCTTGGCGCGGGTCTCGATCAGCCGGCCGAGCAGGATCAGGGTGAGAATCACCCCGACAGTCTCGAAGTACACCCCGCGCACCCCGGCCGGCACCAGTGCCGGCGCCAGCGTCACCACCAGGCTGTACCCGTAGGCGGCGAACGTGCCCAGGGTGATCAGGCTGTTCATGTCCGCCGACCGGTGCGACAGCGCGAGCCAGCCGGTCCGGTGGATCGGCCACCCGGTGTAGAACATCACCGGAGTGATCAGCGCGAACTGGAACCAGTGGTTCAGCAGCACGGACGGAACCCAGCCCGCCTTGAACAGGTCATGTGCCATCGCCGCGAACAGCACCGGCAGCGTCAGCACCGCTCCCGCGATTACGCGAAGCGCCAGGTCCTTGATCTCCGCCTGCCGCTCCGCCGCCTCTCCGTCCTGTCCATCCAGCCCCGCGACATCGCGTGCTGCCGCGGCCGACGTGCCGCTGACGGCCGGGGCGGCCAAGGAACCCGGCTCGGCCGCGGCCTGGTCCCCGCCTCCGTTGGCGGCGCTGTTAGCGGTGGAAAGGCCTGCGGCGGGCTCGACGAGCAGCGTGCCGCGGATCATGTTCATCCCGCACGCGAACCCAAACTCCCCGGCCTCGGCGGGGTCCAGGCGGACCGTGGTCGGCTGGTTGGCCGGGAGCGCGGCGCTCACCTGGAAATCGGGGAACACGACCCGGGAGGTGCAGTCGCCGGACTCCTGGCGGTCGAACACCAGCTCCAGCGGCACTCCCTGGCGCACCCGCAGCACCTCCGGGCGGTAGCCTCCCCGCACCGTCACGGCGGCCCGCTGCACCCCGCCCGACAGCTCGGCGGCGCCGGCCTTGCGCGGCCCGAAGAAGAACCAGGCCAGCCCGGCCAGCGCCGCCAGCACGGCCAGGACCACGATGATGCCGTCTGCGGTCATCGGAACCTCCCCTTGCGTCGCAAGCCTAGCATACCCGTACCCCCTAGGGGTATAGCGTTCGCTAACGCGGGCGCCGCGGGCCGGGCTACAAGACCGGCCGACGCCCGGAGCGGGCCGCGGTACAGGACGGGCCGACATCGGCGGGGGCGGGTACCCGTCATGCGAGAGGATGGCGTCATGCCCGACAGCCACTATCGACCGTCACGGGACAATCCACTGCTCATCATGGCGATGGATCACCGGGAGTCGTTCGGCCGGACTCTGTTCGGTGTCAGGGACGACAAGCCGGACGCCGAACAGCGCGCCGCGATGCAGGCCGCCAAACGGCTGATCTACGCGGGACTGACCAGCGCCCTGGCGCAGCTGCCCTGCGGCCGCGGCGGCGTGCTGGTCGACGAACGGTACGGCGGACCGGTGATCGAGGCAGCGCACGCCGACGGCGTGGTGCTGGCCGTGCCGGTCGAACGCAGCGGCCGGGAATGGTTCGAGCTGGAATGGGGCCAGGACTGGCGGCAGCGCATCGCCGCCACCCGCCCGGACTTCGCCAAGGTGCTGGTCCGCGATAACCCGGCCTTCCCCGGCGAGCTTCGCGGCCGGCAGCTCAGCTCGCTGCGGCAGGTCAGCGACAAGCTGGCCAAGCTGGACATCCCCTTGCTCTACGAGCTGCTGGTCCCGGCGACCGAGAGCCAGCTGGCCGCGGTCGGCGGCCAGGCCGACGCCTACGACCGCGACATCCGCCCGGAACTGGTCGTCCAGGTGATCTCCGACAACCAGGCGGCCGGGGTCGAGCCGTCGGTCTGGAAGGTCGAGGGCCTGGAGACAGCCGACGCGGCCCGCGCGGTCGTGGCACAGATTCGCGCCGCCGGACGCGAGAACGTCGATGCGATCGTGCTAGGCCGCGACGCTCCCGCCGAGCGCCTGGACCGCTGGCTGGCCGTCGCGGCCCCGGTGGACGGCTTCGTCGGGTTCGCGATCGGCCGCAGCATCTGGGAAGAACCCATCGCCGACCACAACCACGGCAAGATCAGCGAGGACGAGGCCGTCACCCGGATCGCCGGCCGGTACCTGGGCTTCGCCAGCCGCTACTGCACCGCCGGACGGAACCCGTCCTAGCGACAAGGGCTGTCATGGCGCCAGGCTGGCTGACGGTGATCGCGTGGCTCTATCTGCCGGCCTGCTTCTGCTGGACTGGTAGTCGGGGCGAGCCGCCCGCGGGACGGCGATGCCGACGATGTCCCTGAGCCGGACACCAGTATCTAACGCAGCGGGGGATCAGGTGGCGACCGCGAGCATCTGCGCGGCGGCGCGCATGCCCACCACGTTAACGAATCCACCGCCGCAGACTGGACCAGGTTTTACGGCGGCTGTGCTGGCCCGTCCGCCCAGGCGGCGTGCTGATGGCGTGCCGCCCGACGGCGGGCAGGTCCGGCGGGCTTGCTGGGCCGCCTGTCGGCTGCGCTCCGGGCTGCGTCTGCCCCGCCTCGTCGCGCATGATCTGGTCCTCGGCGATCCAGCTCTCGTACAGGCAGGCGTAGGCCTGGACCAGCTTTACCCGCGCCCTGATCGTGATCGCCTGGGCCAGTGCGGTGCATTCCTCCCTGGCCGAGAAGCCGCCGGCAGCGGGGGCGGGCGCGGTCAAGCCGCGCCCGCCCGGTTCCTGGCTGCCGTGGTTCTGCGGCCCCGCCGCGATGCGGTCAGCCGACATAGCGCTCATGCGATGACCCCCGTCCGGACCAGCCCCCTGCTGGTCGCAATCATCACATCACACTGAGTATCGGACTGACTACGTTTCGCGAATATTCATCGCCGGGCGGCTAGCTCAGCGACTCGCTGGCACCACTCAACGGCTAGCAATGCCCGGTGCCAGGCAATCTCTTCAGCGAGTTCGCTCAGCCCTCCCGCCCGAGGGCTGGCCGTCGGCTCGTCCGAGGTCATCGGC
>DASYXX010000636.1:0-7831 GCA_035934395.1 Streptosporangiaceae bacterium | reverse complement strand
GGCGGAGGTCCGCCCGCCCGCGCCGGCGACGGAGGTCGGCCCGCCCTGGGCGGTGACGGACGCCGGCCAGCGCCGACCCCCGCCGGAGATCGGGCCCCGGCCGGAGATCCGGCCGTTCCAGCCGCCGACGGGAATCGTGCGCTACGGTCCCGGCGTTCCGGCCGGCCCGTCCGCCCAGCAGCCGGGGCTCTCGGCGGAGCGCGTCTGGCGCACCGGCCAGCCGGACGTGCCGGGCCGACGTCGGCCCAGGCTGCGCCGACTGCTCGGCTCATCGCTCACGGTGATCTTGCTAGCTGCCAGCGGGGTAGTGCTCTACCTGCGCTTCCACCACGCGCCGCTCCACGTGACCGGAGTCGTGATCTCGCAGCAGACGCGAACCGGGTGCGGCGCCGACGTTACCGGGCGGATCGCCACCAATGGCGCGGCCGGGACGGTCTCCTACCAGTGGCTGTTCCAGCCGGGCCAGCAGCCGCCGCAGCCGCTGAGCCAGTCGGTCATTGCCGGGCAGCATGCGGTGTACGTGACCGTCGCCGTCCAGGGCAGCGGCCACGGTCGCGCCTCGCAGACCGTCACCTTGCAAGTCCTCGGCCCTGACCCGGGGAACGCGTCGACCGCAGTGGTCATCAACTGCTGATGAACGCCTCTCGCCGGGCGCCGTCGGCCTTATCCTGGGGTCCCTGCCTGAACAAGGCGCTCGTTCCCCGCGAACCTGGCTGACGGCACAAGAAAGTGGAGATTTCAATGGCGGGGTGGAATGTTCCGGGATATGTCGAGCTGAGGGCGCTGGGCTCGGGCGGGTTCGGCGAGGTGGTGCTGGCCCGGCACGGCGCGAGCGGGGCCCTGGTGGCGATCAAGTACCTCCGGGCCGAGCTGCTGGCCGACCCGGAATTCGCCGAGATGTTCCGCGGCGAGGCCGAGGTGCTGGCGGCGATGGACGACCCCAACGTCGTCCGGCTGTACGAGTACGTCGAATCGCCGTCGGGCGCCGCCATCGTCATGGAGCTGATCGAGGGCGTCTCGCTGCGCAAGATCCTCGAGCACCAGGGCCGGACCACCGCCGAGGCTGCGCTGGTGGTGATGCAGGGCTCGCTGCTGGGCCTGGCTGCCGCGCATGCGCGCGGGGTGGTGCACCGCGACTACAAGCCGGAGAACGTGCTGGTCAACGGGGCGGGAGCGAGCAAGCTGACCGATTTCGGCCTCGCGGTCCGGGCCGGCGACCGCCCGGTTCCCGCGGGCACGCTGCTGTACGTGGCGCCCGAGCAGATGGCCGGCGCCCCGGCCAGCCCGGCGGGCGACGTCTACGCGGCCACGGCCACCTTCTACGAGTGCCTCACCGGCCGCCCGCCCTTCACCGGAGAACCCGGGGAGCTGCTCGTCAAGCACCGCCTGGACCCGGTGCCGCTGGACCCGCTGCCCGAACCGCTGCGGCCGCTGGTAACCGCCGGCATGGCCAAGGACCCCCGGCACCGGCCAGCCGATGCGATCACCTTCGTCGCCGAGCTCGGCACGGTTGCCGCAGGCGCCTACGGCCGGGGCTGGGAGGATCGCGGCCGGTCGCAGCTGGGTGAGGCGGCGCTGCTGCTGGCGGCGCTGTGGCCATCGGGCGTGCCGCCCGCGCTGCAGGGTACCGAGGTGCGGCAGATATCCCTGTTCCGCCGCATCAGCCCGGTCAGGGTCGGCATCGCGGCCGGCGTCATCGTCGTGCTCGGGGCGGGCGCGGCCATCGCCGCCACGGTCGCGAACGGGCCAGGGCCCACCGTCCCAAACCATCTGCCCGTAACGGTGCACTCGGTCCCGCTCTCGCCAACGCCATCGGGCTCAACACCGCAACCAACGCCGATATTGAACCCATCGGGCTCGCCGAACTCAGCGCCCTCGACCACACCGACAACCACACCGACAACCACGCCCACCACACCGACAACCACGCCCACCACACCGACAATCACACCCACCACACCGACAATCACACCCACCACGCCAACAGCCACAGCGACCACACCGGTAATACAGTGAAGGCTGCTGGCGAGCTGGAGGGTGCGGCGCCGCCTGGACTGGGGAGCGAGCGACAAGGGAAGGCGGCGCCTGGAGGAGCCGCGACTACTGCACCGCTTCGGCGAGGAGCACCGGGCCTACCTGGCGGAGGTGCCGCCTGGGTGCCCTGCTACGGCAGTTGGCTCAGCGGAGCGGTCGGAACCGCGATCCAGCCCTCGGTCCTGGCCGCTGGTTCCTGATCCGGCTTGGGCGCGCTGACGAGGTTCCGGCTCGCCGCCCGGGCGGTGAGGGCCGCCACGACCGCGTCGGTGGCGTCGTGCGAGCGCCGGCACAGGCTCTCGGCCGGGCCGAAGTCCAGCCACGGGGCCGCGTCCATGAGCTGGTCCACCAGGTGCCCGAGCGCCTCGGTGTCACCGGGCCGCTTGTAGCCGCGGTGACGGTCAAATTCCCAGACCTTCAGTGACGCCGCCGGGTAGACCTCGACGACCGTCCCGCTTCCGGAGCGGTCGACCGCCTGGCCCTGGCCGGCCAGCTGTGCGAGCAGCCCGGCACAGCGCAGGGCGACGTGCCCGATCCGGTCGGCGGCGACGCTCAGCGGGGTCAGCCCGGTTTCCTCCCGCACGACGCGGTCGGTCAGCCGCAAGGTCAGCCCGCGGCGCCACGCCCGCCCGGTGACGCCTGCGGGGATCGTGACGTGACCGGCCCGATGCGCGGCCACGAACGCGACGAACCCGTCCGGCCAGCCCAGCGGGCAGTCGATGCCCGCCTTTTGCGCCCCCGCGATCGCGGCCACGATCATGCCGTCATCGGCGCCGCAGGCGACCTCTCGGATCCTGGCCCGCCCGGACGACCACTCGATCCGGGCCAGGGCGGTCCGCTCCGCCTCGGCCGCAAGATCAACCCCGACCGTCAGCATCCTGCGCCGAGCCGGAGCAGGACCTCCCGGGCCTCGCGGACCACGCCCTCGATCACCTCCCGCGCGCTGGGCAGGTCCTCGATCCGCCCGACCACCTGCCCGGCGGACATGACCCCGAGGTCGGAACGGCCGTCGACCATCGCGGCCCGCAGCAGCATCGGCGTGTTGGCCGCCATCAGCAGCTGGCTCCAGGTCAGGTCGCCGTGACCGCGCATCGCGCGGCCCTCGCGGATCATCGACCGCCAGCTCGAGCCGCTGAGCCTGCGGAACGCGCTGGCGTTCCCGGCCGCCCGGGCCAGGCGGCGCCACCCCGCCGCGGCCTCGAGCCGCGCCACGAACGCGGTCCGCAGCACCCGGTGCGGCACCCCGTCGACCTGCGTGGTGACCACGGTGTCGGCCACCCCACTGGCCAGGTAGACCTGCTTGACCGCGTCGGGCACGGTGCTGTCGCTGGTGAGCAGGAACCGGGTGCCCATGGCGATCCCGGCCGCGCCGTAGGCGAGCGCGGCGACCAGGCCGCGGCCGTCGGCGAAGCCGCCGGCGCCGATCACCGGGATGCCGATCGCGTCGACGACCTGGGGCAGCAGCACAGACGTGGGCACCGACCCGGTGTGGCCGCCGCCCTCGCCGCCCTGCACGATCACGGCGTCGGCGCCCCAGGCGGCGACCTTCTCGGCGTGGCGCCTGGCCCCCACCGAGGGGATCACGACCACGCCCTCACCGGTCAGCCGGCGGATCAGCTTCTCGGTGGGCGCCAGGGCGAACGAGGCGACCTTGACCCGCTCGGAGATGATCAGGTCGATCCGCTCGGCGGCGTCGGGCGCGTCAGCCCGGACGTTAACCCCGAAGGGCCGGCCGGTCCGGTCCTTCACCTCGGCCACCGCCCGCTTGAGCTCGGCCAGCGTCATCGTGGCCGAGGCGAGGATGCCGAGCCCGCCGGCCTCGGCCACCGCGGTCACGAGCCGCGGCCCGGCCACCCAGCCCATGCCGGTCTGCACCACCGGCCACCGCACGCCGGTCAGCTCGGTCAGCGGCGTCCGCAGCGGGTCGGGGGCGAGGTCAGCCACCGTGTCTCCGCGCTCGCCTCCGGGCGCCCTTTTGCCCTCCGGCTCGCTCACGAGCTCACCTCCGCGTCCCGGCGGCTCCCCGGGTCGAGCACCTCGCGGATCAGCCGCAGCTCCTCCTCCCCCGGCACGCGCGTCTGCGGGACATCGTCGGGAACGGCCAGCGCGAAGCCGGTCTGGGCCACCACGTCTCCCGCGGAGACCTCCGGATGAACGGACCTCAGGCGCATCGAGCCCCCCGGCGCCGCGAAGTCCAGGACGGCGAGGTTGCTGATCACCAGGCGCAGGTCGTGGTAACGGCGGGCGGAGGCGGGGCCGCTCGCGGCGCGGTCGTTGCCCACGCCGCAAACCATATCCACCCGGGGAACGAACACCCGCGGCGAGTGCTCCCGCACCCAGTAGCTCGTCGCGTGGTTGACCGTGTTCCCGGGCCCCCCGCGCACCCCGAGCAGCTGCGACCGGGGCCGCGACCAGTCCCCGATGCACGAGATGTTCTGGTTACCGAACCCGTCGATCTGGCTGGCCCCCATCATCACGTGCCGCCGGCCGTTGGCCAGCAGGTCGAACACCCGGCCGAACGGCAGCCAGCCCTCGACCGGCGCGGTTTCCGGGCGCGCGGCCGCGTCCGCCAGCAGGTACGCCTCCCCGTCGGTCAGCAGCAGGTCCGGCGCGGTCGTCAGCCGCGCCAGCCGGGCGCCGAGCGTGGGGATCAGCCCCATCGGGCTGGCCAGGATCTCCCCGTCGCCGGCCCACGCGTCCGCGCACGCGGCCACACAGACCTCGGCCCGGGTCGCGGCCCCACCCGCCTCCCCTTCCCCCTTCACTGCCCCGCTCCGGCCAGCGCGTCCACCTGGGCGAGGTACTCGGCCTCGTCCCCGTCGAGGAACCGGCTGCGGAACTCGGACCAGGCCTGGTCGGACGCGGCACTTTTGACGTAACGCCGCTGGAAGAGCTCGTCCCGTCCGTAGTCAGGCACGCAACTGGTGAAATGCGCCCCGCGCGGGGTCTCGACGACGCCGTCGACCATCACCCGGTTCAGCAGCAGGCTCTGCACCGGGCCGCCGGCGACCAGCTCAGCGGTGGGCACGATCCGCTCGCAGGAGACCAGCCTGCGCCGGGCGGCCAGGCAGAACAGGTCGTCGAAGTACGGGTCGGGCCCGAGGTACTGCGCGTTCCCGCCGGGGTCGGCGCGGTTCATGTGCACGAGCGCCACGTCCAGGCTCAGGGCCGGCATGGCCACGAGCTCCTCGCGGTCGCCGTACGGGGAGGTGACGCACCGCAGCTCCGGGTTGACCCGCAGCACGTCCGAGGCCAGCCCGGCCCGGATCGGCAGGAACGGGAGCCGCTGCGCTGCGGCCTGCAGCCCGGCCCGGACCATTCCCTCGTCGAGCTCGGTCAGCTGAACGAGGCCGTCGCGGCGGGCCCGGCGGAAATGCGGCTCCAGCGGGATCGAGTCGAGCGTGACGAAGCCGCACACCACGCGCTTGACCTTGCCCGCCGCGACCAGCAGGCCCACGTCGGGGCCGCCGTAAGAAACGAGGGTCAGCTCCCGCAGGTCAGAGCGCGCGATCGCCCGGACAAGCGCCATCGGCTTGCGCCGCGAGCCCCACCCGCCGATGCCGACCGTCATGCCGTCGCTGATCTGCGCCACCGCCTCGGCGACCGTCATGGACTTATCCATGCCCGGCACCCTCCGTTACTAATTGGTGTTTTTGTCGCGCTTCGCGAGGAACGCGTCCCTAGCGTGATCAGAGACGCCGCTGAGGTTGAGCTCGAACGTGAAGCCCTGCTCGAACCTGTAGCTCCGCTTGACGTCGACCGGGTCGATGCCGTTCAGCGACTCCTTGGCCAGGCGGATGACGTGCGGGTCCTTGGCCGCGATGTCGGCGGCCACGGAACGGGCGGCCGCGTGCAGTTCCCCGGCGGGCACCACCTGGTAGACCGAGCCGTGCCGGAGCAGCTCGCGGGCGGGAACCGGCCGGCAGGTGTAGACCATGTGCCGCATGAGCTGGGCGGGCACCAGCCGCGACAGGTGCGTGGCGGCCCCGAGCGCCCCCCGGTCGACCTCCGGCAGCCCGAACGTCGCCGCCTCGTCGGCGATCACGAGGTCGGCGTTCCCGGCCAGCCCGATCCCGCCGCCGAGGCAGTGCCCGTTGACCGCCGCGATGACCGGGACCTCGCAGTCGTAGACCGCCGCGAACGCGGCGGCGCAGCCGCGGTTGCAGCCGATGACCGCGTCGTGGCCCTCGCGCTGCAGCTCCTTGATGTCCACGCCGGCGCAGAAGCCGCGCCCGGCGGCGAGCAGGATCACCGCCGCATTGTCGGGGTCACGCCCTGCCGCGGTGACCGCGTCGGCCAGGTCAAACCAGTCCCGTACGGTCAGCGCGTTGACCGGCGGCGAGTCGATGAGGACCTCGGCAACGCCGCCCGCTGCTGTCATAGTGATGGCCACGACGACTCCTCAGGAGACACGATGACTGACGACGAGGTCCGCGGCGCCACGGTGCTCATCACCGGCGGCACGAGGGGGATCGGCGCGGGGATCGCCCGCCGGTTCCTGCTCGCGGGCGCGAACGTGGTCGTGTGCGCGCGCAGGGAGCCGCCGGCCCCGGTGGCCGCCGGCGGCCGCGCGGCGACGTTCATCGCCGCGGACGTCCGGGACCCGGCCCAGGTGGACCGGCTCATCTCGGCCGCGGTCGAGGCCACCGGGCGCCTCGACGTCGTCGTGAACAACGCGGGGGGCACCCCGTATACCGACGCGACCACCACGTCACCAGACCTCCACCAGAAGATTGTGCTTCTTAACCTCATCGCCCCGCTGCACGTGTCCCAGCGCGCCAACCAGGTCATGCAGGCCCAGGGCGCCGGCTCGATCATCATGATCGGCAGCGTGAGCGGCGTGCGGCCCTCGCCTGGCACCGCCGCCTACGGGGCGGCGAAGGCGGGGCTGCACCACCTGACCGTGTGCCTCGCGGTGGAGTGGGCGCCCAGGGTGCGGGTCAACAACGTCGTGATCGGGCTGGCCGAGACGGAACTCGCGCACATGCATTACGGCGACGCCGCGGGCGTCGCAGCGGTGGCCGCCACGGTGCCGCTCGGCCGGATGGCCACGCCCGACGACGTCGCCGACGCCTGCCTGTTCCTGGCGTCGCCGCGGTCGAGCTACATGTCGGGCGCGTCGCTGCTGCTGCACGGCGGCGGCGAGCTCCCGAGGTTCCTGGCCGCGGCCAACGTCCAGCACGCCGGCGGCCCCGCGCCCCGCTAGCCGCCCCCCGCTCACCGCGAATGACATCGATGGAACATCGATGCTGCAAGAACGAGATGGATGTTCCATCGATGCGGTTCGGAGGGCCAGCCTCCGCTACATCATCTCGTCGGTGAACGGGAGGAGGACGGTTTTCAGCTCGGTGTAGGCCTCGATGGCGGGGCGGCCGCCCTCGCGGCCGATGCCGGACTGGCGGTAGCCGCCGAACGCCGCGTGCGGCTCGAGCTGGTAGCCGTTGACGCCGACGGTCCCGGCCCTGATGGCCTTGGTCATCCGCATCGCGCGCTTGATGTCGCCGGTCCACACCGTGGCGGCCAGCCCGTACTCGGTGGCGTTGGCGATCCGCACCGCCTCGTCCTCGTCGCTGAACGGGATCACCGAGAGCACCGGACCGAAGATCTCCTCCCGGGCGATGCTCATGTCGTTGGACACGTCGGTGAACAGCGTCGGCGCGACGAAGTTGCCGGTGGCCAGGTCGCCCTCGCCGCGGGTGCCGCCGCAGACCAGCCGGGCGCCCTCGGCCTGGCCCTCGCCGATCAGCCGCAGGACGCGCTCCATCTGCCGGGTGTTGATCAGGGGGGAGGCGGAGAC
>DASYXX010000614.1:0-5636 GCA_035934395.1 Streptosporangiaceae bacterium | reverse complement strand
CTGCTGCTCGACGAGCCCGCCGCCGGGATGAACCCGGCCGAGACCCATGAGATCACCGAGCTGATCGGGCGGCTGCGCGACGAGCGGGACGTGGCGATCCTGATCATCGAGCACGACATGCACGTGGTCGCGGGCGTCTCGGACCGGGTGGTCGCGCTCGACCACGGCGTCAAGATCGCTGAGGGCGGCTTCGACGAGGTCGCGAGCCACCCGGCGGTGGTGGAGGCCTACATGGGTCACGATCCCCAGGCCCTGGCGGAGCCGGAATGAGCCAGCCGGAGCCGCGCGACGAGCGTCCCGCCGCGGGCACGCAGGGCGGGCGTCGTGCCGGAGGCGCGCAGATGAGCACCGCGCTGCTGAGCCTCGACAACGTCACCACGTACTACGCGCAGATGCGGATCCTCGAGGGAGTGACCCTGCAGGTCGGCGAAGGCGAGCTGGTCTGCCTGCTCGGCGGCAACGCCTCAGGCAAGTCGACCACGCTGAAGACGATCCTCGGGATCGTGCGGCCGCGCTCGGGGCGGGTGCTGCTGGGCGGCGAGGACGTGACCGGCTGGCCCGTGCCGCAGCGGATCGCGCGCGGGATCGCGATCGTGCCGGAGAACCGCAGGCTGTTCGGGCAGATGACCGTGCGAGAGAACCTCGAGCTCGGCGCCGTGCTGCGCGGCGGCGAGAAGCTCGACGACGACTTCGAGCGGGTGTACGGTCTCTTCCCGCGGCTGTACGAGCGCCGCCAGCAGCTCGCAGGCACGCTGTCCGGCGGCGAGCAGCAGATGGTCGCGATGGGCCGCGCGCTGATGTCGCGCCCGCGCCTGCTGCTGATGGACGAGCCGTCGATGGGCCTGTCGCCCGCGCTGGTGCAGCAGAACTTCCGCATCATCAAGGACATCCACACCTCCGGCGTCGCCGTTCTGGTCGTCGAGCAGAACGCGACGATGGCGCTGTCGATCGCCGACCGCGGCTACGTCCTGTCCACGGGGGAGATCGTGCTCCAGGGTCCCGCCTCTGAGCTGCTGCGCAGCGAGGACCTGAAGCGCGCGTACCTGGGCCGGTGAAGGTCAGCCGGACTCCCGGTCGCGGCGCAGGCCTTCCTCGGCGTACTGGACCAGCAGGTCGCTGACGGACAGGCCACGCTGCTCGGCCCGGGCGGCGAGGCGCTCGGCCAGCACGGTCGGCATGACCACCGTGCGGCGGACGCTGTCGTCGCTCTCCCACGCCTCGGGGGGCGACTCAGACAAGGGCGCTCCTCTCGGACGTTCTGCTGGCCGGCTCTCCGGGCGTGACGTACCGGCGCAGGATACGGTCGCTCAGCAGGCCGAGACAGCTCAGGTTCGGGAAGCCCGGGCCCTGGGCCAGCCCGGCCATCAGCGGCAGGTGCAGCGGCGGGCGCAGGCCCGCGACGGACAGGTCGAACTCGATCCGGCGCTCGAGCTCGGCTCCCGCGAGGGCCAGCTCGAGCCGGCGCCGGGCCTCGGCGCCGAGCAGCCGCTCGAACCAGCGGGCATTAAAGCCGATCGCCACCACCACCAGGTCATAGGCGATGCGCTCGCGCTCGCTGCCGTACTCGACCGCGACGACCACGTGGCTGTCCCCGGCCTCGATCTGCGCGGCCCGCCCGGCCAGCGTGCGGAAGCCGCGTGACTGGTTGAGTACCGCCTCGGCCTGCGACGAGAAGACACCGCGATCGGTGCGCTCGAGGAACTCGCGCCGGTGCGACTCGGCCAGCCCCGGCCAGTCACCGGGATCGGAGTAAAAGCGGTTCTCGTCGTAGCTCTCACCCCGCGAGTAGAGGACCCCGCGGCTCGTCACGACGTCGATCGAGGAGTACTTGTGCGCCTTCGTGAGCAGGCTGATGACGACCGAGGCCGCGGTCTCGCCGCTGCCGATCACGCAGACGCTCTGGGCGACCTGCCTCCCGAGCGCCCGCTCGGCCAGCCAGTAGCTACGCCCGTCCAGCACCCGCGGGTGCTGTCGCGGCTGGCCGGTGACGGTGATCGGCGGGCCGGCCCCGGTGAGCACGAGGCCGTCAGCCAGGACCGCCTCGCCCGACTCGAGCTCGATGCGCCAGCGGGGCTCGGCGACGTCCAGCGCGACGACCTCGCCCACGGCGATCTCGGCCTGGGCCCGCTGTGCTACCTCACGCAGGTAGTAACTCCACTGCCGGTGCGTCGGCCGCAGCCGGCCGCGATCGACCCAGTCGGCGTACGCGCCGTGGGCGATCAGGTGCCGCGGCCAGCTGTAGTCCGCCATCGCCGCGGTGACCGCGGCCGAGGCCGCACCCCAGCTGTCGGCGTACGGGAAGCCGACGTCCTTCTCCGCGGGCGTGCCCAGGGGCAGCAGGCCGCTGGTGTACCCCTGCCGCCCGCTCCAGTTCCCCGCGACCGCGCCCCGGTCGACGAGCACGACCCGCGGTGCTTCTAGCCCGGCCGCCGCCAGGGCACGGGCCTTGGCGGCGATCGCGATCCCCTTCGGCCCCGCGCCCACAACGGCCAACGTCGGCATGACGGCGAGGATAAGTCAAGACTGCGCGCTCTGCGCTTCGTACTCCGACGCGAACAGATACATAACGGCCAGGCTGCGGTAGGGCCGCCAGGGCTGGGCGATCTGCAGCATCTGCTGCTCGCTGGGTAGCTGGGCCAGCCCGTAGGCGCGCCGGACCGCGCGGCGCAGCGCCAGGTCGCCCTGCAGGATCACATCGTCGCGGTCGAGGGAGATGATCAGGAAGCCTTGCACCGTCCACGGGCCGATCCCCGGGATCACGGTCAGGGCCACCTGGATCTCGTCGTCCGAGCTTCGCCGGAAGAACTCGTCGCTGAAGTCGCCGGCCGCGAACCGCCCGGCCAGAACGCGCAGCGTCTCCACCTTGCGCCTTGACAGGCCCGCGCTGCGCAGCCGTTCTGGATCCGCGTCCACGATGTCCTGCGGCTCGGGCAGCCGCCCGCCGAACGTGGCCTCCAGGCGGGAGAGGATGGCCCGGGTGGAGGCGACGGACAGCTGCTGCCCGATGATCTGGAACAGCAGAGCCCCGTAGGCGTCCATCGCCGGGAGCTGCTTCATCCAGGCCCGGGGGTCGAAGTCCGGGTGCTTGTCGATCAGCGCCGCGATCACCGGGTCCGCGTCCCGAAGATACGCGCGCGCCGTGGCGAAGCGGTCGGCCATCATGTCTCCTGGGCGGCGCGGTCCCCGGTCACGTCGTAGAGGTGATGGATCGGGTCGTGGATGAAATATCGTGCGAACTTCTCGACGGTGAACCGGGCTCCGTCGCTGCGGACGCCGGTCCGCTGCCACTGATCCCCGGATACGCCCTCGAACCTGGCCGCGATCGCGTCTGCGGCCGTCGCCAGCTGGGCCGCCACCGCAGTGGGGTCCTGCTCACCGTAACGGTCGGCTACGGCCGTTTCGTTCTGGTCCCAGTTGGGGTAGTGCGGCTCGTCGAGCGTGAGCATCAGCCCGAGCCGCTCGTCGTACAGCCGGAGCACGTCGCGCACGTGGCAGCCGTACTCCAGGGCCGACCAGACGCCCGGCGCCGGGCGGCGCCGCACATCGCCGGGCCCGCGCCCGGCAAGCACGCCCTGCCACGCCCGGGCGTTGGCCCGGACCATCCCGGGGACCGCCTCGCGGGGAAAGCCCTGCGTGTCCAAGCCGCACTCCGGGCAGGGCCGCTGCAGCACCCAGGTCCAGTCTTTGGTGTCCGGGACGATCGTCACCACCCGACCCTACCGGCCGGGGGAAACCGTCGGCGCGGGGCCTGCAAGTACCCGCCGAGATCCGGAGGCGCGTGGCCCGTGCGCCGCTTGCACTTTATACTGATTTACGGCTATTGCGGCGGTTGACCGAGGCCGTGCCAGTCTGGTCGATGGGCCGTTGACCACACTCTTTGGTGGTGGATGGCCCATCGACCACACTCGCTTCCGGGCGCGCCGGCGGTGATCACGTGCCCGCCGCAGGCGCCAGGCGGCGCAATGAGCGGTTAATACATGCTTCACAGCGGGTCAATCACTTGTCTGTACGGTCAGTTAGTAGTTCGGGACATCGTCAGCAGGCAACTGGTCCCGGTTGCCGCTGGCCCCGGCGGCACGCGAGGGGGCGGAGCGATGCCAGCACTGGCAGCACCGGCGCAGGAGACCCGGCTGACCGGGCGGGCGGCGGGTGGCTTGCCGGAGCTGGCATCGTTCCGTGCGGCATTTCCTGGCTACGAGGACACCAGCTCGCTGGACGGCCTCCGGGCGTCGGAGTACGGGTACCTCGACGCCGAGGGGCAGATATACCTGGACTACACCGGGGCCGGGCTGCCGGCCCAGGCCCAGCTCAGAGCCCACGCGGCGCGGCTGCACGGGCGGTGCTTCGGGAACCCGCACTCGGAGAATCCCACCTCTGCCGCGTCCACGGCGCTCATCGAGCGGACGCGGCAGTCGGTACTCGACTACTTCAGCGCGTCGGAGGACGAGTACGCGGTGATCTTCACCCCGAACGCCAGCGCCGCGTGCCGTCTCGTCGGCGAGGCATATCCGTTCGGGAAAAGAAGCCGGCTGGTGCTCACGAGCGACAATCACAACTCCGTGAACGGCATCCGGGAGTTCGCCCTGGCCCGCGGCGCGGCGACCGAGTACGTCCCGTTCCGGTGCCGGGATCTGCGCGTGGACGATGACGCAGTCCGCGCGGCCCTGCGCCGGGCTCGACCTCGATTCGCCGGCCCGGGGAGGCGGTCTTCGGCGGCGCGCCGCGGGCTGTTCGCGTTCCCGGCCCAGAGCAACTTCAGCGGGGTCAGGCATCCGCTGACGCTGGTCGACGTCGCGCACGAGCACGGCTACGACGTGCTGCTTGACGCGGCGGCCTACGTTCCAACCCGCCGGCTCGACCTGTCCGCCGTGCGCCCGGACTTCGTGCCGGTGAGCTGGTACAAGATGTTCGGCTACCCGACCGGCGTCGGCTGCCTGCTCGCGCGGCGCGATGCGCTGGCTCGGCTGCGGCGGCCCTGGTTCGCCGGCGGGACGATCTCCGCCGTCAGCGTGCAGGCCGGCTGGCACGCCCTGGCCGGCGGCGAGGCCGCGTTCGAGGACGGCACGCCCAGCTTCCTGCAGATCCCCGACGTCGAGTTCGGCTTGTCCTGGATCCGCGGTGTCGGGATCGACGTGATCAGCCAGCGGGTTGCCTGCTTGACCGGTTGGATGCTCAACCGGCTCGCGGCGATGCGGCACGGCAACGGCCAGCCGATGGCGCGGATTCACGGGCCCGCGGACACCCGCGACCGGGGCGGCACCGTCGCGTTCAACCTGCTGGACCCGCGCGGCCGGGTCGTCGACGCGCGGACCGTGGCGCGAGACGCCGCCGCGGCCGGGATCTCCGTCCGCACCGGTTGCTTCTGCAACCCGGGCGCAGCCGAGGCCGCGTTCCGGCTCGCCCCGTCGGATGTGGCCCGGGGCCGGTGGCTCGCGGCCGGGTCCACGGACCGCTACATGGAGACCATCGGCGTGCCTGGCGGTGCCATCCGCGCCTCGGTCGGCCTGGCCTCGACCATCGAGGACGTCCAGACCTTCCTCGCCCTGGTGCACAACGCCTACCACGACCGCAATCAGGCGCCGGCATACGCACCTCACGTCGGCGTCGAGAGCGTCGGTCAGGCAGTCGGCGACCCC
>DASYXX010000568.1:0-12999 GCA_035934395.1 Streptosporangiaceae bacterium | reverse complement strand
CCCGGTTCGACGCGCCGATCACGATCACGTTCTCGAGGCCCTCGACGCCGTCGATCTCGCTGAGCAGCTGCGGCACGATCGTGTTCTCGACGTCGCTGGACACCCCGGACCCGCGGGAGCGGAAGATCGAGACCATCTCGTCGAAGAACACGATGACCGGCAGGCCCTCGATAGCCTTCTCCCTGGCCCGCTGGAACACCAGCCGGATGTGCCGCTCGGTCTCGCCGACGTACTTGTTGAGCAGCTCGGGGCCCTTGATGTTCAGGAAGAAGCTCTTGCCCTCCCGGCCCTGGGCCGCGGTCTCCCCGTCCTGGCTGGCCTGCTCGGCGGTCCGGGCCGCGACCTGCTTGGCCAGCGAGTTCGCGACCGCCTTGGCGATCAGGGTCTTGCCGCAGCCGGGCGGGCCGTAGAGCAGCACGCCCTTCGGCGGCTTCAGGCGATGCTCCTTGAACAGGTCGGCGTGCAGGTAGGGGAGCTCGATCGCGTCGCGGATCTGCTCGATCTGCGTCGCCAGGCCGCCGATCTCCGAGTAGGTGATGTCCGGCACCTCCTCGAGGATCAGCTCCTCGACCTCGGCCTTGGGGATCCGCTCGTACACATACCCCGACCGCGGCTCCAGCAGCAGCGAGTCGCCGCCGCGCAGCGTGGACTTCCGCAGCGGGTCGGCCAGCCGCACGATCCGCTCCTCGTCGGCGTGGGAGATCACCAGCGCCCGGTCGCCGCCCTCGAGGATCTCCTTGAGCATGACGACCTCGCCGATCGTCTCGTAGCCCTGGGCGATCACGACGTTGAGCGCCTCGTTGAGCACGACCTCCTGGCCGGGCTTCAGGTCGCCGAGCTCGATCCCCGGGCTGACGCTGACCCGCATCTTCCTGCCGCCGGTGAAGACGTCTGCGCTGCCGTCCTCGTTCGCCTGCAGGAATATTCCGAACCCCGAGGGAGGCTGCGCGAGCCGGTCGACCTCTTCCTTCAGCGCCACGATCTGGTCGCGCGCCTCGCGCAGGGTTGCTGCCAGCCGCTCGTTCTGCCCGGTGATGCTGGTCAGGTTCGTCTCGGCCTCGCGAAGCCGCTCCTCGAGCAGCCTGGTCTGCCGAGGCGAGTCCGCCAGCCTGCGGCGCAGAGCGGAGATCTCCTCCTCGAGGAAGGAGATCTGCGTGGTCAGGACCTTGACCTCGTCGTCATACCGTCCGGCGCGAGCGCTGTCTTCGCGAGAGGCCATGCCCCTCACCCCCTCCCGAGAGCCGATTTACCCTTGACCCTACCTATCCGGGAGGCTTCCGTAACCTACGGAGGGCCCCGGCTCGGCTTTCTCCCGTTACGATCCGGGAACAGTCAAGAGACGTTACTGCTTCCCGGAACGATCCACGACCTGCTCCCCGCGGCGAAACCGGGCCGCTGTCCGCGGTCATCTGGCGCGCATGCCCGCGGGATCATCATGCTCCATATCGGCGTGTGCGCCTTTGGAGGGCCGGCGTCGCCGGGGCGGAGGGGTCACCCCGTCGGCCAGCCGCCGGGCCGTCACCAGGAAGCCGGTATGGCCGATCATCCGGTGCTCCGGGCGGACGGCTAGCCCGTCGACGTGCCAGCCGCGCAGCAGCGATTCCCATGCCGCTGGCTCGTCGAAGCTGCCCTGCGCGCGCAGTGCCTCCACGGTGCGCGACAGCTGCGTGGTGGTGGCGACGTAGCAGCAGATCAGGCCGCCAGCCCGGAGCGACATCGCGGCGGCGTTCGCGTACTCCCACGGCGCCAGCATGTCCAGCACCACCCGGTCGAAGGCCTCGTGGTCGTCGGGGGCGCGCCCCTCCTCGTCCGGGCAGGCCGCGGCGCCGTCGGCGGGGAGCTCGCCGGTCACCAGCCGCCAGGACGGATGCGGACCGCCGAAGTATCGCTCGACGTTCTGCCGGGCGATCTCGGCGAAGTCGGGCCTGCGTTCGTAGGAGACGAGCAGTCCGGTCTCGCCGACCGCCCGCAGCAGCCAGCACGACAGCGCGCCCGAGCCGGCCCCGGCCTCGAGCACCCGCGCACCGGCGAAGATGTCGGCCAGCGCGAGAATCTGCCCGGCGTCCTTGGGGTAGACCACCGTAGCCCCGCGGGTCATGGACAGGGTGTAGTCGGCCAGCAGCGGCCGCAGCGCTACGTAGGCGGTGCCGCCGGAGGAGACGACCACGCTCCCCTCAGGCCTGCCGATGAGGTCGTCGTGCGCCAGCGAGCCGCGGTGCGTGTGGAATGACCGCCCGGGCTCCAGAACGAGCCGGTGACGACGTCCCTTGGGGTCGGTGAGCTGGACCTGATCGCCTGGGGCGAACAGGCCGCGGGGCTGCCTGATCACGCTGGCCAGGCTAATGCCGCGCGGAGCTTGCTCCGCGGCGGGGGGTTGAAGGACGGCCGTCCCCCCTAGGGCTGGTACTGCGTATTCACACCCCGGCGAAGGCGTGGTCCAGGTCGGTCGTCGCGAGCACGCCGAATACCTGTCCCGAGGGCTCGATGAGCAGGTACTCGGTGGCCGGGGAGCGCTGCACGGCCTCGATCAGCTCCATGCCGGACAGGTCAGCGGACAGCACGATTCCCGGCTCTATGGTCCGGGCCAGGGAGCCGACCTCCACCCACGGCCTGCGCTGCTCCGGCGTGGCCATCACCGCGGTCTCGTTGACGATCGCGATCGGCGTGGACTCGTGGTCGACAATCACCAGCGCGCGCGCCTGTGCAGCGTCTGCGCGCCTGATCGCCTCGGCGAGCGGCACGTTCCCCTCGATGGGTATGGCCCGCCGCGCCAGCCTCCTGGCCTGCAGCGCGGGCAGCCGGTCGCGTACCTTCGCGGCCCTGATCGCCTGGCCCGCGCTGATCCACATGAACACGGCGATGACGGCCAGCCAGAGCCCGTACGAGTTCGCCAGGCTCACCTTTCTGCCGAGCAGGCTGAACGGCACGATGACCAGCAGCACGGCGAGGCCGCGGCCCGCCCACGCAGCGGCGATCGTGGCCGTGCCCGGCTTGCCGGTCAGCTTCCACACCCCGGAACGCAAGATCCGCCCGCCGTCCAGCGGCAGGCCGGGCAGCAGGTTGAAGACCCCCACGAGCAGGTTCGCGAGGATCAGCTGGTCGATCAGCACGCGGGGAATGCCGCTGGGGTCCAGCGCGACGTTCAGCCCGAAGCCGCACCCGGCCAGCGCGAGTGACGTCAGCGGCCCGGCCACGGAGACCAGGAACTCCCTGGCCGGGGTCGGCGGCTCCTGCTCGATCTCGGAGAACCCGCCGAGCGGGTAGAGCAGGACGCGCCGCACGGCCAGCCCGAAGGCCCGCGCCACCACGCAGTGGCTGAGCTCGTGCACGAGCACTGAGGCGTAAAGCAGGATGACGAACGCGGCGGCCACGGCATACCTGACCCCGGTCGGATGCACCGTGCTGGGCAGGCTGTTGGCGTAGAACAACACGAACAGGCCGGCCACCAGGAACCAGTACGGCGAGATGTACACCGGAACGCCGAACGGCCGCGCGATCACGATGCCGTACCTGCCGTCGCGCCTGGCGTCCGCGGGAGCCGGGTCACCGGGCCGCTCGGCCTGCTCGCCGTCCTGCTCTGGGGTAATGCCTGCCACGTCCTCGATGCTACGTGCTGCGGAGGGCCCGCATCCGCAGCCAGCATAGGGAATCGGCGCGCCGGCGTTAGCGCCAAACGCCGCAACTGTCGGTGCCGTCCCCTAGTCTCCGATGCGTGGGCAACACGAATAAGGCACAGCCGTTAGGCACACAGATGTCGGGCGCACAGGTATTGGGCGCACAGGCACCCGGCCCGGCCGCGGGACAGGCCGCGCCAGTCGACCCCGCGCCTGCCGGGACCGGGCCGGAAGAGGCGACGCCGGCGGGCACCACGGCCGCCGATGCCGGCGCGAGGCCGTCGCTCTCGCCGTCCCGCGCCGGCGACTTCCTCACCTGCCCGCTGCTCTACCGGTTCCGCGTCATCGACCGGCTCCCCGAGCCGCCGAGCGCCGCCGCGGCGCGCGGGACCCTGGTGCACGCGGTCCTCGAGCGGCTGTTCGACGAGGCCCCCGCCCGCCGGACGCCGGAGACCGCCCGGGGCATGCTGGCGCCGCAGTGGGAGCGGCTGATCGCCGAGGAGCCGGACCTGGCGAGCCTGTTCAGCGACGACGAGGAGCGGAGCGCCTGGCTGGCCGGGGCCTCCGACATGCTCGACCGTTACTTCACCCTGGAAGATCCCACCCGGCTCGAGCCCAGGCACCGGGAGCACGCCGTGGAGGCGGTCCTCGATTCCGGCCTGCTGCTGCGCGGCTACATCGACCGGATGGACGTCAGGGCCGACGGCGAGATCCGGATCGTCGATTACAAGACCGGCACCGCGCCCCGCGAGGAATTCGAGGCCCGGGCGCTGTTCCAGATGAAGTTCTACGCCGTGGTGCTGTGGCTGACCCAGCAGCGGGTGCCGAAGCTGCTGCAGCTCATATACCTGGGCAACGGCGAGATCGTGCGGTACGCGCCGGACGAGTCCGACCTGCGGGCGACGGTGCGGAAGATCGATGCGCTGTGGCGCGCGATCGAGCGGGCCCGCGCCACCGGCGACTGGCGCCACCGGCAGAGCAGGCTGTGCGAATGGTGTGCTCACCAGTCGATATGCCCAGCGTTCGGCGGTACCCCGCCGCCCCTGCCCGAGCTCCCGGGCGCTCCCGCGGCGGTGCGGCTTGCCGGCGCGACCATGCCCGCCCAGGCGAACGCCCCCTCGGCAGCTCCATCCCCGCCGGCGCCGTCCCCAGAGGAGCTTTCGCCGCCGGGGATCCCGGCCCAGCCTGCGGCGCCGGACGAGGTCGCCGCGCCGCCTGCCTACCGCTGAGCCGGCTGCCTGCCGCTGAGCGCGCGTGCCTTCGGCTGAGCCCGGCTGCGCGCGGTGAGCCCCGGCGGCGCGGGGTGAGCCCCGGCTTCCTGCGGCCGCGCCCGCGCGTGTCCGAACCAGCTTGACAACACGAGATTAGTCTCTTGATACTAATCTCGTGAATGTCACGAGGCTGATGGCGCTCGGCATCCTCGCCACCCAGGGGCCCCGGCACGGTCATCAGATCCGGCGGGCCGCCGAGGTGACCAACGTGGGCGAGTGGGGCGGGGTCAGCGTGGGCGCGCTGTACCGGGAGCTCCGGACCATGGATGCGGAGGGGCTGGTCACCGCCGTGCGCACCGAGCAGGTCGGCCGGCGGCCCGCGCGGACCGTGTACGCCATCACCGACGAGGGCCGGCTGGAGCTCACGGTGCTGCGCGGGCAGGCGATCAGCACCGTGTACTGGGGGACGGACCCGCTGGGCGTGGCGCTGACCTTCTCCGGGGCGGGCGAGGACCGCGAGGAACTGGCGATCTGGCTCCATGCCAGGCGGGAGGCGCTGGTCAGCGCGGCACGCCTGCTCGGCGAGGAACGGCAGCGGCTGCTGGCCAGGGGCTACATCGGGCCGGTCGAGGCCTCGGTCATGCACCGGGCCACGCTGGTGGCGGAAGCCGAGGTCCGCTGGCATGACGAGTTTGCCAAGGTGCTCGCGGAGCTGCCGCCCGACCAGGCCTCGACCCGCGCCGATGGCCCCGGGCCAGGCGCGGACGGCGGGGAGGGCGGGAAGGGCGGGAAGGGCTGGGAGGGCGGGAAGGGCTGGGAGGGCGGGGAGAAAACGGAAGGAAACTGGCATGGCGATCATTGAAGCCCGCGGCCTGGCCCGCACCTTCTCCAGCCGCAGAGGGCCCGTCGAGGCGGTGCGCGGCGTCGACCTTGACGTCGAGGAGGGAGAGATCGTCGGCTTCCTCGGGCCGAACGGCGCGGGCAAGACCACGACGCTACGCATGCTCACCACGCTGCTGAGGCCGACCGCGGGCACGGCCGCCGTGGCCGGGGCCGACCTGCTGCGGAATCCGGTCGGCGTGCGCCGCAGGATCGGCTACGTGCCGCAGGCCATGGGCACCACGGCCGGGGGGACCGACCCGGGCTGCCTGGTGGCCGAGGAACTCAGGACGCAGGCCGAGCTGTACCGGCTGCCCAGGACCGAGGGGGTGCAGCGGGCCACGCTGCTCATCGGCCAGCTGGAACTCGGCGGCCTCGAGCAGCGCATGGTCAAGACGCTCTCGGGCGGGCAGCGGCGCCGCCTGGAGATAGCGCTCGGCCTCGTCCACTCGCCGCGCCTGCTGTTCCTGGACGAGCCCACCACAGGGCTGGACCCGCAGAGCCGGAGCAACCTCTGGGACCACATCCGCGGCCTGCGCGAGAAGCTGGGCACCACGGTGTTCCTCACCACGCATTATCTGGAGGAGGCGGACACCCTCTGCGACCGCGTGCTGGTCATCGACCACGGCAAGATCGTCGCGGAGGGCTCGCCGGATGCCCTCAAGCGCCGCATATCCGGCGATCTAGTCACGCTCAGCGTGACCTCGGACCCCGGGACGGTCAAGGGCGTGCTCGTCGGCTGCCCGGGCGTGCGCGGGGCCACCGTCGACGGCCGCGCGCTGCGGCTCACCGTGGAGCACGGCGAGGAGGCACTTCCGGGCCTGCTGCGCGCGCTGGACGGGGCCGGGATCGCGCTGGAGTCCATTCAGCTGGCCCGGCCTACGCTCGACGATGTCTTCCTGACCCTGACCGGCCGGTCGCTGCGCGACGACTCTCCAGACAGCCCGGCTGCCGCCGAGCCGGTCGGCGCCGCCGCGGCGGGCTGACGCGACCGCGGGGCGCCACATCACCGAACGCCGAGGAGCCTCGACATGTCCTTTGCCCGTGACACGCTGCTGATCTTCCGACGGCAGCTTCGCCTGTCCCTGCGCAACCCGGCCTGGGTGATCATCGGGCTGATCCAGCCGCTGCTCTACCTGGCCCTCTTCGGCCCGCTGTTCGCCAAGGTCTTCGACACCGGCCTGATCGGGGGCGCGCACAACGCCTACGGGTACTTCGTGCCCGGCCTGCTGATCATGATGGGATTGTTCGGTGCGGCCTTCGTGGGCTTCACGATCATCGCTGACTGGCGGAACGGCGTGATCGAGCGGTTCCGGGTCACCCCGGTGAGCAGGCTGGCCATCCTGGCCGGCCGCGTCCTGCGCGATGTGGTAACGCTGCTGGTCCAGGCCCTGCTGCTGGTACTTGCCGGGCTGGCCTTCGGGCTGCGCGCGCCGGTGACCGGAGTTCTCATCGGCTTCGGCTTCATCGCCGTGGTCGCGGTCAGCCTGGCCGCCCTGTCCTACATGACGGGCCTGCTGACCAAGAGCGAGGACGTGCTCGCGCCCGCGCTGAACATGGTGACCGTCCCGCTGATGCTGCTGTCGGGCATCATGCTGCCGCTGGTGATCGGCCCGGGCTGGCTGCAGGCCATCGCACGGGTGTCTCCGTTCCGCTACATCATCAACGCCATGCGCGCGGCCTACGCCGGCCACTACGGCGGCAGCATCATGATCGAGGGCATCGGCGTGGCGGTCGGGCTGGCCGTGCTGTGCCTGTGGCTGGCCGGCCGTACCTTCATGCGGGAGAACGCCTAACAGCCCCGTATGGTGTGCGCGGCGAGCACCTTGGCGTACTCGACGGTGAACGCGTTCGGCCGACGGTCGCGCGTTATGCGCCTTTCGCGGTATCTCGCGCGACCTCGCCGTGGGGTCGATGGGCCATCGACCCCGATAGAGGGTGGTGGATGGGCCATCGACCACAATTAAAACGCGGGGTCTGTGGCCTCACAAATGCCCACAAATGAGTAAAACGGGCTGGCTGACGCGACACACCTGACACTCGTGTTGCTTTGGAAGGCTCACCGGTGACTTTTGGGGCCGGGATCATGGCAACCGGCTTCGGACGCGCCGATGTCACCGGCGGGACGTGCCAGACCCGAGCCCGTCCGGCGGTCTCGCCTGCTGGGCCCTCCGGCCGCGCCCGGCTACTTGATGCCGCGGCGGCGGAGGATCTCCGCGACGTCCGCGTCGAGGCCGTCGTCGTCGGAGCCGCCCTTGCCCCGCTTCGCCGGCACCTTGGCGGGCGCCGCGGTGGTCGGCTCGACCGCCGCGCGCTCGCCCCGGCCGGCCGACACCGCCACCGTGCTGCCGGTCGTGGTCGCCTCGCGGCTCGCCTGCTTCAGCTCCTTCTTCCTGGCCCGCCTCCGGCCCGAGGTCAGCAGCGGGATGCCGCCCGAGACCAGGAGTATCCCCGCGGCCAGGACCAGGAGGATCACCCCCGACCAGGTCTTCGGCGAGAACACGAACGACTGCGCGAAATTCACGACGGCCGAGCCGATCCGCCCGACCAGCAGGATCGAGCCGGTCAGGTAGAGGGCCAGCGGCACCAGCGACCAGGCGCCGACCCGGATCCCGCGGCGGAGTCCGCGGCGCCGCCAGGTGAACCAGCTGAGGACCAGTCCCGCGCCGGTAAGCCCGACGCAGATCGGGAACCATGCGATGCTGTTCCAGGTATTCACAGCCGCCTCCACTCATGCCGCTTCGAACGCTCCGCTGCGAGGCGCGCGGCCAGCCGTGTCCTCATTCATCGTCGCATACGCCGAGGACGACTCGGGCCACGGCAGCGGCCGGGTCGGCTGGCTAGCCCGCGGCGACCAGGTCCCGCAGCAGGGTCAGGTCGACCTGGCTGAGCGACGCGGCGACGACCCTCCCCGGCCTGGCCTCGATCGGCACCAGGCTCGGCACGGCCACCGTCCGGCAGCCCGCGGCCTCGGCCGAGGCCACGCCGTTGGGCGAGTCCTCGAGCGCGACGCAGTGCCGCGGATCCGTGCCCAGCAGCGAGGCCGCTTTCAGGTACGGCTCTGGATCGGGCTTCCCGCGGGTCACATCGTCGGCGCAGACCGTCGCGGTGAAGCTGACCCCCAGCCGGGTCAGCACGGCGTCCATGATCGGGCGTTCGGAGGAGGTGACCAGGGCATGCGGGATGCTGGCGGCGCGCACCTCCGCCAGTAGCTCCGCCGCCCCGGGCAGCATGGTCAGGGTCCGCGACATCAGCAGCGACGTCATCCCGTCCACCAGCCACCGGCCGACCTGCTCCGGGCTGGCCGGCCGGGCGGCCCGGTCCAGCAGGTAGGAGACGGTGCGCGGCAGGGACCCGCCGACGAGCGCCTGCTGATCGGCCTCGCCCCACCGACCGCCCAGCCGCGCCATGACCGCGCACTCGACCTCGAACCACAGCGGCTCGGAGTCGACGATCAGCCCGTCCATGTCGAACAGGACGCCCTGCAGCCCGCTCGCGGGGGGCGAGCCAGGCGGGGCCGCGCCGTCGCGCGCGGCCGCGTCGCGGCGGGCAGCCGGGGCGAACCCCACGGTCCCCGTGGGGTCGGCCGGCTCCGTCGGCTCGGTTGGCTGGCGCAGCATCGTCAGGTGCTGAAGTAGTTCGCTTCTGGGTGATGCGCGATCAGCGCGTCGGTGGACTGCTCCGGCGCCAGCTGGAACTCTTCCGACAGCGTGACCCCGATCCGCTCGGGCTGCAGCAACCGCATGACCTTGGCCCGGTCCTCCAGGTCCGGGCAGGCCGGATATCCGAAGGCGTAACGGCAGCCCCGGTACCGCACCTTGAGGATGTCATCGAGGCCGGCGGGATCGTCGCGGCCGAACCCAAGCTCCTGCCGCACGCGGCTGTGCCAGTACTCCGCGAGGGCCTCGGCCAGCTGCACCGACAGGCCGTGCAGCTCGAGGTAGTCGCGGTACGCGTTCTTCGCGAACAGCTCCGAGGTCGCCTCACTGATCTTCGCCCCCACCGTGACGAGCTGGAATCCGACCACGTCGGTCTCCCCCGACTCGCGCGACCTGAAGAAGTCGGCGAGGCACAGGTGGCGGTCGTGGCGCTGGCGCGGGAACGTGAGCCGCTCGCGCTCGGCCCCGTTCTCATCGAGGATGACAAGATCGTCGCCCTCGCTGACCGCCGGGAAGTAACCGTAGACCACGCCGGCGTCCAGCAGGCCGTCGGTCTGGATCCGCTCCAGCCACATGCGCAGCCGCGGCCGGCCCTCGGTCTCCACCAGCTCGGCATAGGTGGGGCCGCCCTCGCCGCGGGACGGCTTGAGGCCCCACTGGCCCATGAACGTCGCCCGCTCGTCGAGGAAGGCCGCGTAGTCGGCCAGCTGGATCCCCTTGATGACCCGGTCACCAAAGAACGGCGGGACCGGCACCGGGTTATCCGCTGCCACGTCCGACCGGGCCGGCATCGCCTCGGGCTCGGTGACCTGAAGCCGCGCCCCGGCTCGCACCTGCCGCTGCCGGAGCGCCGGCAGCTGCGCACCCGCCTCGCCGCGCTTGACCGCCATGAACGCGTCCATCAGCCTCAGCCCCTCGAACGCGTCGCGCGCGTAACGGACCTCTCCCTCGAACAGGCTGGCCAGGTCCTGCTCCACGTACGCCCGGGTGAGCGCCGCCCCGCCGAGCAGCACCGGCCACCGGCCGGCCAGGTGCCGCGAGTTCAGCTCGGCCAGGTTGTCCCGCATCACCACCGTGGACTTCACCAGCAGGCCGGACATGCCGATCACGTCGGCCCCGCTGGAGTCCGCCGCCTCGAGTATCGCCGATATCGGCTGTTTTATGCCGATGTTGACCACGTCGTAGCCGTTGTTCGACAAGATGATGTCGACCAGGTTCTTGCCGATGTCGTGGACGTCGCCCTTGACCGTGGCCAGCACGATCTTGCCCTTGCCCGCCTCGCCGGAACGCTCCATGTGCGGCTCGAGATAACTGACCGCGGTCTTCATCACCTCGGCCGACTGCAGCACGAACGGCAGCTGCATCTGACCGGAGCCGAACAGGTCGCCGACGGTCTTCATCCCGTCCAGCAGGACCTCGTTCACGATCTCCAGGGCGGGCCTGCTGGCGAGCCCGTCATCCAGGTCTGCTTCCAGGCCGATCCGCTCCCCGTCGATGATCCGCCGCTTCAGCCGCTCCCAAAGCGGCAGCCCGGCCAGCTCGGCGGCCCGGCTAGCCTTGAGCTCGGCGGCGTCGACGCCCTCGAACAGCTCGAGCAGCCGGGCGAGCGGGTCGTATCCGTCCCGCCTGCGGTCGTACACCAGGTCGAGCGCGGCCTGCAGCTGATCGGGCGATATCCGGGATATCGGCATGATCCGGGACGCGTGCACGATCGCCGAGTCCAGGCCGGCCTGCACGCACTCGGCCAGGAACACCGAGTTGAGCACGGCGCGCGCGGCCGGGTTCAGGCCGAACGAGACGTTGGAGACGCCCAGCGTGGTCTGCACCTCGGGATAGCGCCGCTTCAGCTCGCGGATCGCCTCGATGGTCTCGATCCCGTCCCGCCGGGTCTCCTCCTGCCCCGTGGCGATCGGGAACGTCAGGCAGTCGACGATGATGTCGGACAGCCGCATCCCCCAGTTGCCGGTCAGGTCCTCGATCAGGCGCTCGGCCACGGCTAGCTTCCACTCGGCGGTGCGCGCCTGGCCCTGCTCGTCGATGGTGAGGGCGACCACCGCCGCGCCGTGCTCGCGGACGAGCGGCATGACGCGGGCGATCCGGGACGCAGGCCCGTCGCCGTCCTCGTAGTTGACCGAGTTCACGACCGCGCGCCCGCCGAGCAGCTCGAGGCCGGCCCGGATCACCTCGACCTCGGTGGAGTCGAGCACCAGCGGGAGGGTGGCGGCCGTGGCCAGCCGCCCGGCCACCTCGCGCATATCGGCCGCGCCGTCCCGGCCGACGTAGTCGACGCAGACGTCCAGCAGGTGCGCGCCGTCCCTGGTCTGCGCGCGGGCGATCTCCACGCAGTCGTCATAGCGCTCGGCGATCATCGCCTCGCGGAAGGCCTTGGACCCGTTCGCGTTGGTCCGCTCCCCGATCGCGAGGAACGCGGTGTCCTGCCGGAACGGCACATGCTGGTAGAGCGAGGCCACGCCGGGCTCCGGCGCCGGGTCCCGCCGGGTGAGCGGGCGGTCCCGCAGTCGCCGCACCACCTCGGCCATGTGCTCCGGCGTGGTGCCGCAGCAGCCGCCCGCCAGCGCGAGGCCGAACTCGCGCGCGAACGTCTCGTGCGCGTCGGCCAGCTCGGCGGCCGTCACCGGATAGCGGGCGCCCTCGGAGGTCAGCTCGGGCAGGCCGGCGTTCGGCATGCAGGACAGCGGCAGCCGGGAGTGCGCGGCGAGGTAGCGCAGGTGCTCGCTCATCTCGCCGGGCCCGGTCGCGCAGTTCAGGCCGATGAGGTCGACCCCGAGCGGCTCCAGCGCCGTGAGCGCGGCGCCGATCTCCGAGCCGAGCAGCATCGAGCCCGTCGTCTCGATCGTCACCTGGGCGATCAGCATGACGTCCGCGGCCGCCGCTGCGATGGCCCGCCGGGCACCGATGATCGCGGCCTTGGCCTGCAGCAGGTCCTGGCAGGTCTCCACGATCAGCGCGTCCGCCCCGCCGCGGAGCAGGCCGGCGGCGTTCTCCTGATAGGTATCGCGGAGCTGGGCGAAGGTGACATGGCCGAGAGTGGGCAGCTTCGTGCCCGGGCCCATGGAGCCGAGCACCCACCGGGTCCGCTCGCGGCCAGGCCACTCGTCGGCCGCCTGACGGGCGAGGCGCGCCCCCGCTTCGGACAGTTCGCCGATCCTCGCGGCTATACCGTATTCACCCAGATTGCCAAGGTTTGCGCCGAACGTATTGGTCGTGAGGCAGTCCACTCCGGCATCGACGTACCCGTCGTGAATCGACCGGACGATATCCGGCCGGGTGACGTTCAGGATCTCGTTGCAGCCCTCATACCCGTCGAAGTCGTCGAGCGTGGTCGGGCACCCCTGAAGCATGGAGCCCATCGCGCCGTCGGCGATGAGCACCCGCTCCGCGATCGCCGACCTCAGCGCCGACCTGCGCCGGGCCGCGCCTCTCTCGTGGTCGGCAGCGTCCTGGCCGGAAGGCTGGATGTCGAAGCTCATAGTCCGCCAATTGTAGGTGCCGACGGGCGCTGCCCCGGGGGGCCCGGGGTTACCCCCTGGGCTAGCACAGGGATCATGGTCGTGCACGTAACCTGGAGCCAGGAAACGGAGGAGGTGGCCGCAGATCGAACTCGACGGCATCGGG
>DASYXX010000535.1:0-3381 GCA_035934395.1 Streptosporangiaceae bacterium | reverse complement strand
CCGCTCAGCGGGTCGCTGGCGGTGCGCGCGGACCTGGACTCGGGCCGGTTCACCGGGGACCTCGTGCTCGACCCGTCCACCGTCAGCTGGACGGTCGCCGGCGGCACGCTGCTCAGCGTCACCGTGCAGATCACGGCCGAGTCTCCCGCCGTCGGCGAGGTCGACCACGAGGGCCGGCTCTCCGCGACGGTGACGGTGGACGCGGTCATCGCCGAGGCCCGCGCCGCGGGGCAGACGCTGATCAGTGGCGGCTCGTGCCGCACGACCACCCACGCGATCGTGCCGCTGCGCTCCGAGCCCGGCTTCGACCTGGAGCGGGGCGGCCGTCTGGGGGGCGCGTACGACCGGCCGCCGTTCACCGGGTGCGGGTGGATGACCCCGCTGGTCAACCTGGTAGCCGCCGGCTCGGGGAACGCGGTCCTCATCGACCTCCTGCCGCTCGGCGGGGGATAGGCCGGACTCAGGATCGCCGCAAGGTGTCCCGGAGCGTCTCCAGCGCAGTGAAGCGGGGCGCCCAGCCCAGCTTCTGCTTCGCCCGGGTCGTGTCCATGATCGCCGGATGGCCGGCCGCCTCCACCCACTGCGCAACGGGCGGCAGGAACGGCAGGGCGGCTATCGCCCGGGCGGCGACGTGGGCGGGAGCAGCGGGAACGGGCAGCGGGAGCAGGCCGAGCTCGCGGGCCAGGTCCGCGGCCGTGATGATCCCGTCGGCGGCGATGTTGTACGCGCCGGGCGGGCCGGCGGCGACGACACACTGCAGCAGCGCACGCCCCACGTCCTCCTCGTGAACCAGTTGCAGAGGCAGGTCCGGGACCAGCACAGGGACGGGCACGGGCACCCGGAGCCGGCTGGTCCGCCTGGCCAGGAGGCGGCCCATCGGCGCCAGCGGGCCGGGCAACAGGTCCTTGGCGCCCACCGCGTGCGGGCCCGCCACGATCGACGGCCGCAGCAGGTACAGGGCGAGTTCGGGGGAGTGGGCCGCTTCGGCCTGCAGTCGGTGCTCGAGCTCGGCCTTCTCCCGCGCGTAGAACAGCCGCGCGGCGGGCCGCACGGGCCACTCCTCGGTCATGCCGACCGGGTTGTCGGGGTGAAAGCCGTACGCCGCCACCGACGAGGCATAGACGAAGCGGCGGGCGCCCGCCGCGGCCGCCGCGTGGAAGGCGTTAAGCGTGCCGCCCACGTTGATCGCCGCGATCTCCTGGGGTGACGCGGCGCCCATCACGAGGAACGCGAGGTGCACGACGACGTCGGCACCGCTGAACGCGTCCCGCAAGGCGTCGGCGTCGCGGACGTCCCCGCGGCGGTACTCCAGCTTCGTCCAGCCGCGGCTGGCCGGATCGAACGGGCGCCGGGCGACGCCTACCACCCGTGCCACCCGATCATCGGTCTGGAGCAGCGGCAGCAGGCCGAACCCGAAGGTCCCGGTGGGGCCGGTCACCGCGACCGTGAGGTCCTTCTCGCTGCCAGGCACGGACCTACCCTGCCAGACGCGGGGGGAGGGCGCGAGGTGGCGCTCGGGGAGAGGCGCGGGGTGGCGCTCGGGGAGAGGCGCGAGGTGGCGCTTGGGGAGGGGCGCGAGGCAAGTACCCGGCCTCCGAGTGAGAGCCGAAGGTCCCGGCCGGGCGGGACGATCGGCCGGTCCGGACCGCATCCTCGCGGCTTACCCTCCTGAGATGACTTGAGCTTCAGTGCCGCCCCCGCCTGGACCGGCCGGATGCAGGTGCTGCGAAGGGAGGCCGTCATGGACCGGCTCAGCCCACTGGACGCCGTGTTCGTCGACGCGGAAGACGAGGACCGGCACACCTCGATGGCGATCGCGTCGATCGCGATATTCGATGGCCCGGTGCCGTCCTACGACGAGTTCTTCCGGCACATCTCCGGGCGGCTGCCGCAGGTGCCAATCTACCGCCGCAAGCTGCGCACCGTGCCGTTCCGGCTTGGGCGCCCGGTCTGGGTGGAAGATCCGAATTTTGACCTCCGGTACCATCTGCGGAGAACCGCCCTGCCGGCCCCGGGAGGGGACGAGCAGCTCAGCAGCCTGATGGCACGGGTGATGAGCCAGCGACTCGACCGCGACTACCCGCTGTGGGAGTACTGGCTGGTCGAGGGGCTCAGCAAGGGCCGCTGGGCGGTGATCTCGAAGGTGCATCACTGCATGGTCGACGGAGTATCCGGCACCGACCTGTACCGCGTGATCTTCGACCTGAGCCCCGAGCCGCCGCTGCCCGCCGCCGAGAACCGGACGGTGGGCGCGGAGCCGTCCGCGTTCCGGCTGGCAGCTCAGGCGATGCTAGACATGGCCCTACTCCCGGTGCGGGACGCCTCTGCGCTCGGCGGCGCGGTGGCCCGGCCCGGCGACACCGTCCGGCAGGCGGCGGACACCATGCATGCGATCGTGAAGCTGGCACCCTCGCTGTGGCCCGTCGCGAGCTCGTCACTGAGCGGGCAGATCGGACAGCAGCGCCGGTACACCTGGGCGCGCGCCTCGCTCGATGACGTCAAAGAAATCAAGCGGGAGCTGGGCGGCACGGTCAACGACGTCGTCTTGGCCGCGATCAGCGGCGGCTTCCGGGCGCTCCTGCTCGCCCGCGGTGAGGAGCCCGAGCCGCACAAGGTCCCGTCGCTCGTGCCGGTCTCGCTCCGGGCCCCGGGCGAGGAGAGCATCTACGAGAACCGGGTAGGAGCGCTGGTCGCGCATCTCCCGGTGCACGTGGCGAGCCCGGTGAAGCGGCTCGCGGCCGTACAGGCCCAGCTGACGGACCTGAAGGCCAGCAAGGAGGAGCGGGCCGGTGAGGCCCTGATCGGGATCGGCCGCTACATTCCGTTCCCGGTGATGTCGCGGGGAGTGCGGTTCCTCCTGTCGCTGCCCCAGCGCGAGATCGTCACGGTGACCACCAACGTGCCGGGACCCCAGGTGCCGCTCTACGGAGCGGGGCGCAAGCTCCTGGAGATCATCCCGTACGTGTCGATCGCCACGACCGTCCGGACCGGGGTCTCCATCTTCACCTACTGCGGCCAGGTCACGTTCGGCATCACCGGGGACTTTGCCGCGAATCCCGATCTCGACGTGCTGGCCCGGGGCATCGAGGACGGCATCGCCAAGCTACGGGCCGCCGCCCGCCGCGGACGCCGCGCGGCGCGCGCGGCCGCCAAGCCCTAGCATCCTGGTACCGAGTAACTGCACCTATATGGTACATTAAACTCGTACCAAGTGAAGGGAATCTACGGCATTGGCCATCTCTGCCAGCGAGGCTCGCTCGCGCTTGTTCCCCCTCATCCAGCAGGTTAACGACGATCACGTGCCGGTGCGGATCAGCTCCAGGGGCGGGGATGCCGTGCTGATGTCCGCCGCGGACTTCGACTCCTGGCAGGAGACTATTT
>DASYXX010000524.1:0-6560 GCA_035934395.1 Streptosporangiaceae bacterium | reverse complement strand
GCGCCCGGCTCGCCATCAGGATCACCGCGGCCCCGGCGGACTGCACCAGCTCCAGCTGTGCCTCGTAGGCCGCGACGATCGCCGGCAGCGAATGCCGGCCGGGCGGCAGCTGGTCGGTGCCGGCCCCGCAGGCGATCACGGCGCCGCGCTCGGCGGCGCGGGCCGCCGATCGGGCGATCAGCTCCCGCGCCCGCGCCCAGGACAGCCCCGTGCCGCGCTGCGCGGTGTCCATGGCCTCCGCGACCCCGAAGCCGTAGTCCCAGAGGAAGTCCCGGAAGCCCAGCGTGGACTCCCAGTCGATCTCGCCGCCGGGCCGGACGGCGACGTGCGCGGCCGCGAACGCGCTCCGCGCGACCGGCGGCGGATAGCCCCGGTCCCAGCCGGGATCGGCGACCAGCAGCGGCCCGGGCCGCCCGGGCAGCCGGATCGCCGCGGTCACTCAGACCGCCAGGGCCGGGACATCGACCCGGCGGCCCTCGGCCGAGGACCGCAGCGCCAGCCCGGCCAGCTGCACGCCCCTGGCGCCCTCGGCGAGGTCCCAGCGCAGCGGCGTGCCCTCCGCGGCGGCCCTCAGGAAATGCTCCCACTGCACCATGAACGCGTTGTCGAAGGCCGCGTTGTCCGGGACCTCCGTCCACTGCGCCAGGTAGTCGACGGGATCGGGCAGGTCCGGGTTCCAGACCGCCAGCGGGGTGGACACCCGGTGCTGCACCGCGCAGCGCCGCAGCCCGGCGACCGCGCTCCCGTTGGTCCCGTCCACGTGCAGCTCGACCAGCTCGCGCCGGTTCACCCGCACCGCCCAGGACGAGTTGACCGAGGCGATCATCCCGTCGGCGAACTCGAGCACGGCGTACGCCGCGTCGTCCGCCGTGACGTCGTACGGCCGCCCCGACTCGTCCCACCGGCGCGGAACGTGCGTCGCCCGCCGCGCGTACAGCGCCGTGATCGGGCCGAACAGGTCTTCCAGCAGGTACTGCCAGTGCGGGAACATGTCGAGCACGATCCCGCCGCCGTCGCCGGCGCGGTAGTTCCAGGACGGCCGCTGCGCGGGGATCTCGTCACCCTCGAATACCCAGTAGCCGAACTCCAGCCGCGCCGACAGCACCCGGCCGAAGAAGCCCGCCCTGATCAGCCTGCGCAGCTTGATCACGCCGGGCAGGAACAGCTTGTCCTGCACGACCGCGTTCGTGCGGCCGGCCTCGCGCGCCGCGCGGGCCAGCCGCACCGCGCCGTCCAGCGTCTCGGCCACGGGCTTCTCGGCGTAGACGTGCTTGCCGGCCGCAATGGCCTGGCTCAGGCTCGCCTCCCGCGCGCTGGTGACCTGCGCGTCGAAGTACACCTCGACCTCCGGGTCGGCCAGCACCTGGTCCAGGCTGGTCGACCAGCGCTGCAGGCCGTGCCGCTCCGCGATCTCGCGCAGCCGGGCCTCGCTGCGCCCGACCAGGACCGGCTCGGGGTACACGGTCGTGCCGTCGGCGAGCCGGACGCCGCCCTGCTCGCGGATGCTGAGCAGGGACCGGACCAGATGCTGCCGGTAGCCCATCCGCCCGGTGACGCCGTTCATGGCCACGTGCAGAACCTTGCGGGTCACCGGTCACCCGCCGGCCGCGATCTGGGAAAGCACTTTCCAAGGTTAGGCTGTGCTCGAAAGCCGGGTCAACCGCAGTGAAGGGGGGAGGGGGGCGGGTGGGGTGAGTGAAGGGGGCAGGGGAGGCGGGTGGGGTGTCGGAGCGCATTGCCAGCGTGACGCTGCAGGACGTCGCCGACCGCGCCGGCGTCTCGATCACCACGGCGTCCCGGGTGGTGAACGACGGCTCGCGCCGGGTCGGCGCGGGGCTGGCGCAGCGGGTGCACCAGGCCGTCGCCGAGCTCGGCTACACCACCAACCTGCAGGCCAGGGCCGTCGCCACGGGACGCAGCAGCATGGTCGGCGTGGTCGTTCACGACATCTCCGACCCCTACTTCTCCTCGATCGCGGCCGGCCTGATCGACGTCGCCGACCCGCACCAGCTGCTGGTCTGCCTGTCCAGCACGCCGGCGAGCGAGGCCGCCGAGCGGGAGTACGTGTCGCTGATGCGGGCCCAGCGGGCTCGCGCGGTGATCCTGATCGGCAGCAGGACCGACGACCCGGCTGCGCGCGCCGCGCTGAGCGAGGAGGTCGCCGCGTTCGGCCGCCAGGGCGGCCGGGCGGTCTGCGTCGGCCAGCCCCTGCTCGGCGTCGACACGATCATGCCGGAGAACGCCGCGGGCGCCGACGCCCTGGCCCGGGCCCTGGTCGCGCTGGGCCATCGCCGGTTCGCCGTCCTCGCCGGGCCGCGCGGGCTGCTCACCGCGCACGATCGCATCGAGGGGTTCCGGGCCGGGCTCGCGGCCTGGTCGGTCGGCCTGGACCCGGCGAGCATCGTGCACGGGGCGTTCACCAGGGATGGCGGGTACGAGGCGATGAGTTCGGTCCTCGCGGCCGGCCGGCCGCTGCCGGACTGCGTGTTCGCGGTCAACGACGTGATGGCGGTCGGCGCGCTCGCGCGGCTGCGCGCCGCCGGGATCTCGGTGCCGGCCGATATCGCGCTGGCCGGCTTCGACGACATCCTCACGCTGCGCGACGTCACGCCGCCGCTGACCACGGTCCGGCTGCCGCTCAGGCAGATGGGCGAGATGGCCGCGAACCTGGTCCTCACCGGCGGTGACCCTGGCCGGCCGCGCGTGGTGCCGGTGCCGGGCGAGGTAATCGTGCGCGACAGCACGATCCCGCGCCCCCCGGGCGGGTGACCGGAGCCGTCCCGGTCAACCCTGGCGCACCCCCTTGCGGAGCAGCGCGCGTTCCCGCAAACTGGAAAGCGCTTGCCAACATGCTTTCCCGAGATCCGATGCCTGCCGGCCCCGGATCCGCGCGGCGCACGCGGGCCGGGGGCTGGCGGCCTCGGTCTGGCAACGCGGTGGTTGGCCCGCTGTACCGGCTAGTGCCGGATCAACGGCCCAGCCACCCGGTTCTGCGCGGCCCGGGCAGGCGAGGCGCAGGCCGGCGGGCGGCTCGCCCGCCGCCCCCCGCCGGTAACGGGTGCGTCGCGAGCCCTTCCCTTGGGCTGCGCGGCGACTCACAATTCAGGCAGTACCGCTGACCGGCGGCCGAGACGAGGAGTGGATATGAGCGAAGCGGCTTCCGTCCCATTCTCCGAGACCAAGGCGCCCGAGGCGCCGGAGCGGCTGCACCGCGGCGCGCTCAGCCTGGTGGACATCGCCGCCTCGACGATGGCCAACATCGGCCCCGCCTACAGCTTCTACTTCGGGTTCGGCTTCCTGGTGTTCACCGCGGGCGTCGCGTCGCCGCTGACGATCATCGCGGCCGGGGTCGCGGTCGCGCTGCTGGGCAACACGCTGGCCGAGTTCTCCCGGGCCCAGCCGTCCACGGGCGGGTTCATCTCGTTCGTGGGCAAGACCTTCGGTGGGACCAGCGCGGTGACCACGGCGCTGCTGTGCGGCGCCGGGTACATCGTCGCGATCTCCTCGGTCCTGGCGATCTCCGGCGGGTTCCTGTCCACGATGCTGCAGTACTACCTGAGCTGGAACGTCCCGTGGATCATCTTCTCGGTGCTGCTGACCGGGGGCGCCGTGGTGATGACGATCCGCGGGGTGGCCGTCTCGACCAAGCTGGCCGGGTTCTTTTTCGCGTTCGAGATGCTCGTGCTGATCGTGGTGTCGGTCGCGGCCCTGATCAAGCACGGGGGAAGCCTCAGCGGCGTCCCGTTCTACCCGAGCCACGTCACGAACGGGTTCCGCGGCCTCGCCGCGGGCTTCCCGCTCGCCGTGTACCTGTTCATCGGCTGGGAGAACTCGGCCGCCCTGGCCGAGGAGACCGGCAACCCGCGCCGAAACGTCCCGCGCGCGGTGTTCCTCTCGATCGCGATGATGCTGGTGGGCTACGTCCTGTTCGCCTACGCCACCGTGACCGGCTTCGGCTACAACGGCACGAAGCTGTCGGGCGCGGCGATCCCGTTCATCTCGGTCGCGCACGACGTGGCGGCCGCCATCGCGTTCATCGCCTATATCGCGGGGATGACCTCGACCCTCGGGGTGCTGATCTCTGCGATCAACTCCCAGGCCCGGCTGATCTTCAACGCCGGCCGAGAGGGGCTGTTGCCGCGCTGGATCGGCCGGGTGCACCGAACCCGGCGCACGCCGGTCAACGCGATCTACGTGTTCACAGCGATCGCCGGGGCGATCATCGTGGTCTGGTGCATCGGCCACCTGATCGGGGGCAAGGGCCAGAGCGGCGGCATGAACCCGCTGAACTTCTTCTTCGAGTCCTCGACCATGGGGACGATCCTTGTGCTCGTGGTGTACTTCCTGGCCAACCTCGCGCTGCCGTTCTACTACCGCAGGTACCGGCCGGCGGAGTTCAGCATGATCAAGCACATCGTGCTGCCGGTCCTCGGGATGGTCGCGATCGGCGTCCCGATGTACTACCTCACCAAGCCGGGGCAGTCCCAGCCGTACAACTGGTTCCCGTACGCGGCGCTGGCCACGGTGGTGGTCGCGGTGGCCTACGCGTTCGTGCTTAGCCGCCGCGACCCGGGGCTCGGCGAGCGGGCCGGCTCGATCGTGGCCGATGAGTAGAACGGCTGCGGCCAGCGGGGCGGTCCCGGGCTGCCGAGGGCCGTTCCGTTACGAGAACTTGGGGGTTTTGCGATGACGGACACCGACGTCCGCCCGGCCGATGCGCCCGGCCGCGAGCGGCCGCACCCGCTCGACCCGGCCACCGCGGAGGAGTACCTGGCCGGGCGGGAGATCCTGGCCGGCGCGGGCCTGCTCCCCGACACGGCCCGGTTCGCCTACTACGGGCTGGCGGAGCCGCCGAAGGACCAGGTGCTGGCCGGGTCCGCTGACCGGCGGCTGCGGGCGTTCCTGATCGACGTGACCACGGGCCAGTCGGCGGACGTGGTCGTGTCGCTCGGCGAGGACCGGGTGGTGTCGCGCCGCGTTCTCGACCCGCCCTCGGACGGCCAGCTGCCGATCATCAACGAGGACTTCGCCGTGGTCGAGGCCGTGGTCCGCGCCGACCCGGCCTGGCGCGCGGCGATGGCGCGGCGCGGCCTGACCGACGTGACCAAGATCCGGGCCTGCCCGCTAACCGCCGGGTCGTTCGGGGGGCCCGGCGAGGACGGGCGCCGGATGGTCCGCGTGCTTGCGTTCCGGCAGGAACGCGAGCGTGACTACGTGTGGGCGCACCCGGTGGACGGGATCGCCGCCTACGTCGACCTGGTCGAGCGCCGGGTCTTCAAGATCGTCGACGAGTTCGAGGCCCCGGTGCCTGACGAGTCGGGCGACTACGACGACCCGGCGGTGCGCGGCCCGCTGCGGGAGGGCCTGCGGCCGATCGAGATCACCCAGCCGGAGGGGCCGAGCTTCACCCTGGACGGTCGGCTGCTGCGCTGGCAAGGCTGGTCGATGCGGATCGGCTTCGACGCGCGCGAGGGGCTCAGCCTGCACCAGATCAGCCTTGAGGACGCCGGGCGGGCCCGGCCGCTCATCTACCGGGCCTCCGTGCCAGAGATGATCGTGCCGTACGGCGACCCGCGGTTCCGGTACTGGCAGGCCTACTTCGACACCGGCGAGTACCTGCTCGGGAAGTGGGCCAACTCGCTGGAGCGCGGCTGCGACTGCCTCGGCGAGATCGCCTACCTGGACGCGACGATCACCGACGACTTCGGCGCGCCGCGGGTGATCCGCAACGCGGTCTGCATCCACGAGGAAGATTTCGGGATCCTGTGGAAGCACACCGACCTGTTTAACGGCTCGGCGCAGACGCGCCGCCAGCGCCGCCTGGTGGTCTCGTTCTGGAGCACGGTCGGCAACTACGACTACGGCTTCTACTGGTACTTCTACCTGGACGGCACGATCGAGCACGAGATCAAGATGACCGGCACGCTGTTCACCTCGTCCTACCCGGGCGGCGATTACCCGCACGCCGCCGAGGTGGCTCCGGGCCTGGGCGGGCCGGTGCACCAGCACCTGTTCAGCGCGAGGCTGGACATGACCGTGGACGGCGTCGCCAACGCGGTCGAGGAGGTGGACGTCGGCGGCCTGCCCGTCGGGCCGGGCAACCCGTACGGCAACGCGATCGCCCAGACCGTGACCAGGCTGCGGAGCGAGTCGCAGGCCAGGCGCCGGTGCGACGGCGCGCGCGGGCGGACATGGCGGGTGGTCAGCACCGAGCGGGTCAACCGGTTCGGCCGGCCGACCGGCTACACGCTGTACCCGGAGTCCGCGCCTACCCTGCTGGCCAGCCCGGAGTCGTCGCTGCACGGGCGGGCCGGCTTCGCGGTCTACCACCTGTGGGTGACCCGGTACGACCCGGCGCAGCGGTACCCGGCCGGCGACTTCGTCAACCAGCACCCGGGCGGCGCTGGCCTGCCGGCGTTCGCCGCCGGCGACAGGGACATCGACGGCGCGGACATCGTGCTGTGGCACACGTTCGGTCCGACCCATTTCCCGCGGCCCGAGGACTGGCCGGTGATGCCGGTGGCGCGGTGCGGCTTCACGCTGAAGCCGACCGGGTTCTT
>DASYXX010000510.1:0-4851 GCA_035934395.1 Streptosporangiaceae bacterium | reverse complement strand
TCGAAGACCCGCCGGTAGACCGCGTCGGGCAGCCAGCGGGGTGACTCGCCCTCGAACAGCTCACGCAGCTCCGCGTAATGGTCGGCCAGGTAGCGGTCGGCGGGGGACACGATCGTGTTGAACAGCTCGGCGTGGTGGTTTCCCGCGATGATGACCCGCAGGACCCGTCCGGCCAGCGGCGCTACCTCGACCGCGTCCAGCGCCCGGGTCAGCTCGGCCGTGAGCACGCGCTGGACATCCTCGTCGCGCAGCGCCTCGGCCACCGTGACCACCAGGTCAGCGGCACGACCGGCGAAGCGGGCGGCGTTGGCCTTGTCGGCCAGCCAGGCGGCCAGGCGGGAAACCAGGCCAGCGGTGCGGATCCGCTCGGCAAGAACATCGGCGTTGAGGAAGTTCTCCTGCACGAACTGGCCGAGAGTGGCGGCGAACTGGTCCTTACGCTCGACGATCAGCGCGGTGTGCGGGATCGGCAGGCCCAGCGGGTGGCGGAACAGGGCCGTCACCGCGAACCAGTCGGCGACGCCACCGATCATGGCCGCCTCGGCGCCAGCCTGCACGTAGCCGAGCAGGGTCCCGTGCACGCCGGCCGCGGTCATGGCCACGAACAGGGCCGTCACGGCCGCCAGCAGGGCGGTGGCTCGTCGCCGCGCGGCAGCCAGACGGCGCGCCCGCACCGCCACCGGCTCACGCTGGAGCGCCGATACCGGTGAGACAGGCACCGTCTGGGCAGGTTCCATCTGGCTAGCTTGCTGGTTGAGCTTGCCCCGGGGGAAGGTTCTACCGTGATCGGCATGGACGACGAAGACCGCGACCTGGTCCTGGCCGACCTCGAAAATGACGATCGAAAGTGGTCAGAAAGTGCTGCTACAACGACACTTTCTGACCACTTTTCGACGCCGTTAGACGAATTGCTGGCCGCCGTCGATGTCGTAGGTCGCGCCGGTGAGCGCGGTGTTGGTCATGATGTGGACGGCGAGCGCGGCGACGTCGTCGGGGCCGACCACGCGGCCGATCGGGAGCGTCTCGCGCAGCTCTTCCCGGCGCGCCTCGAGTTGATCGCCGAGCAGCGATGCCGACAGCGGGGTGTCGACGAAGCCGGCGGCGATGAGATTGACGCGAACCGGCGCGATCTCAAGGGCGAGGGCGGCCGCGAACGGAGGCATCGCGGCGGTGGCGGCGGAGACGATCCCGAGGCCGTGACCGATGCGTCGGCCGCCGGTGCCGCCCATGAACAGAAGCGTGCCCCCGGGCCTCATCTTCCCGACGGCGTTGCGCGCGACCTCGAGCGCCAGGACCACGTGATGGCTGAGCGCGTCGCGCACCTGGGCTGCGTCCATTTCGAGCAACGGCCCGTAGTGCGGGCCGGGGCCCGTGACCATCACATGGTCGATCGGCGCTGGCAGGCCCTTGAAGAACCGCTCCAGGGCAGCCGTATCGGTGGCGTCGAAGGCCGCGGTCCGTTGCGCGCCGACGTCCAGCGCCGCCTGCTCGAGCCGCTCGGGATTGCGGCCAGTGATGATCACGTCCGCGCCCTCGGCCCGGGCGCGCCGGGCTGTCTCGAGCCCGATGCCCGCGCTGCCGCCGATCACGACGACGGTCTGCCCGGCCAGTTCGCCGGTCATGATTTCCCCCTCACGCCGACAGGCTCGCCATCTGCGCGTCCATCGGGCTGGCCGGCCGCGGCTTGTCCGCGATCTCCATGCGGAGCGCCATCACCGCCGCGTCGTAGATCCCTGAGAAGCTCGGGAAGGGCTGGATCGTGTCGCCCAGCACCTCGACCGGGACGTGCGCGCGGATGGCCAGCGTCGCCTGCTGCAGCCACTCACCGGCCTCGGGCCCGAGCGCATAGGCGCCGGTCAGCCGCTCGCCGTCGCTCAGCAGCGTCAGGAAGCCGTTGGACTCGGCGTAGGCGTGCGTGTAGGTCGCGGTCTTCGGCACCTCGGACACCCGCGCGGTGCAGCTGTAGGCCGCTTCGAGGGCGCCCACCGCCGCGGCCTGCGGATCGGTGTACGTGACCCGCGGGACGGCCTCGTAGTTCGCCGGACGGCCATCGCCTGCGATGTTCTCGGCGACCACGTCGCCCTCGTACTCGCCGACGTGGGTCAGCGGCCAGATGCCGTTGACGTCGCCGATCGCCCAGAGGCGCTCGCCTGCGCGCAGGTGCTCGTCCACGGGGATCCCGTGGGGGCCGGCGTCGATGCCGACCGTCTCGAGGCCGATCCCCTCGACCCGCGGGCGCCGGCCGGTCGCCACGAGCAGCCGGTCGCCCCGCAGCTCCGTACCGCCGTCGAACTGCAGCACAAACTCGTCACCCTCACGCCGCGCGGCGCTGGCGTGCATACCGAGCATCAGCTCGATCCCGTCCCGGCGCAGGGCCTCGGCGAGCGCCATGCCCAGCGGCGCGGGCTCGCGGGGGAGCACGCGGTCGGCACCCTCGACGAGCACCGCCTCGCCGCCTAGGCGCCGCACGACCTGCGCAAGCTCGACGCCCGCGGACCCGCCGCCCAGCACGAGCAGGCGGCGCGGGACGGCCCTCATGCTCGTCGCCTCGCGGGTGCCCCAGACGCCCTCGAGCTCGCGGAGTCCCGGTACCGGGGGCACGATCGGATCCGAGCCGGTCGCCACGACGATGTTTTCCGCGGTGTGGCGGACGCCGTCGACGTCGACCACGCCGGTGCCCGCCAGCCGGCCCGTGCCGCGCACCAGGGCGATGCCCCGGCTCGCCAGCCAGCGCTCCTGGCCGGCGTCGGAGTAGCTCGACACCATGAAGTCGCGCCAGGCCAGCACCGACGCCACGTCGACCTGCGCGGTCGCGGCGGCCTCGCGAGCGCCCTGCACCGCCTCGCCCGGGCGTAGCAGCGACTTCGACGGGATGCAAGCCCAGTAGGAGCACTCGCCGCCGACCAGTTCTCGCTCCACGAGGGCGACGCGCAGCCCGCGCGCGGCCAGCGCCGCGGCGCAGTGCTCGCCGGGCGCCCCGCCGCCGAGGATGATCACGTCATAGTCGCTGCCCGAACTCATCGCTACCTCCGTCGGTTGCGGGGGACTTAACGGCCGCGGCCGGGCGGCGAGGGCCGGGTCACACGACGATATCTTTAACGTCCGCCATGTAGCGGCCGGCGGCTGCGGAAGCCGCGTCCGGGGTGCTCCCGCGCTGTCGGGCGTCCATGTACGCCGCATACCAGTCCCACCAGTTATGCGGCGGGGCCACCGCCTCGAACGAGCCATGATGCTCGGCCGTCTCATGCAGAAGCTCGGCCAGAGCCGCGACGTCCATAGGTCACCTCGCATCCGTTCTCCGGCCCCTACGCGAATGCCCAACGTCCGCGCGGCGCAAACGTGAGGACCGGGCGGCTCAGACGAACAGCGGCTGGGCTGCTGAGCGGTTCACCAGCTCGGTCATCGCGGCGTCGTCCGGCGGCCCGGCGAAACGGCTGGCCGCGTCGAGCACCCTCGGGAGCAGGTCGACGTCCCCGACGCTGTCCAGGAACACCCCGGGGCGGCTCAGCGCCCACCACAGCGCCAGGTCGATGTCGTCCTGCTCCTGGAGCGGCTCGTACCAGGTCGCCCGGGTATGCGGCCGTCCGAGCCAGGGCCGCTGGGCGATCGACTTGATCGTCTGGATCGCCACGTTCCGTTCGCGGCAGGTCCGGTAGAGCGCATCGAAGTTGGCCGCGTAGTAGGAGTTCTGCATGGTGACATAGTTGTAGGGGAGCAGCACCGAGTCGAAGTCGAACCGGTCGAGGCTGCGCCGGTGGGTGGCGGCGATCTGGGCGCCATGCCCGGTGACGCCGATCCAGCGGATCAGGCCCTCGTCCCGCGCCTCGACCGCCGCCTCGATCGCGCCGCCCGGGCTGAGCGCGGTATCCCATTCGATCGGGTCGGCCAGGGCATGCAGCTGCCACAGGTCGACGTGGTCGACACCCATCCGGTCCAGGGACCGGTGCAGTTCCTCGCGCGCGCCTTCCCTGGAGCGCTCGTCCCCCTTGGTCGCGAGGAAGAACCGGCCGGGCTCGCGCTGAAGCCATGGCCGGATGCGCACCTCCGCCTCACCGTAGGACGAAGCCACGTCCAGGTGGTTCACCCCGTAGGAGAGCAGGACATCCAAGGTCTGGTCCGCGACCCGCTGGGACACGCTCGCGAGCGACGCACCCCCGAAGATCACCCGCGTGCTGTGATGGCCAGTACGGCCGAACTCCGCCTGCTCGATAGGCATGGAGCCCACGATAGGTCCCTCCGCCCCGGCCGTCCCGGCCGACCCGAGGACACGCGCGGCGGTGCGCGGCGGGGCGGTGAGTTTCCTTGATTCCCCGGATCTACACCGGTGCACGCGATCAGACGCCCATCCGGGGCCACGAAGGAGCAGACATGACAAGCCAGGAGGTCTCAAGAACTACGGCGTTGGTCACAGGCGCCAGCCGGGGGGTGAATGAGGTCCGCCGCTGGCGCGCGTTCGCCGTGCTGGCGGTCTCGTTCTTCATGACGGTCGCGGACCTCGCGATCGTCAACGTCGCGCTGCCGACCATCGGCCGCAAGCTGCACATGGCGGAATCGAGTCTGCAGTGGGTCGTCACCGGCTACGCGCTCACCTTCGGCGGCTTCTTGCTGCTCGGCGGCCGGGCCGCGGACCTGCTGGGCCGTCGCCGCATCCTGATGGCCGGCCTGGCCCTGTTCACCGCGTCGTCGCTTGGCTGCGGGCTGGCGACGGGAGACTCGGTCCTGATCCCGATGCGCTGCCTGCAGGGGCTCGGCGCGGCGATCGTGCTCCCGGCGGCGCTGTCGATCGTGATGAACATGTTCCCCGAGGGCGCCGAGCGGAACAAGGCACTGGGCGTGTGGGGCGCCATCGGG
>DASYXX010000481.1:0-2823 GCA_035934395.1 Streptosporangiaceae bacterium | reverse complement strand
TTCTCCTTCTACTCCGACCTCGGCGTCCCGTTCGCGATCGCCATCGGCGTCATCCTGATCGCCGGGCTGACGTTGCTGCCCGCGCTGCTGTCGATCCGCCTGTCGCTGCTGGCCGTCAAGCGCACGCTCTTCCGCGCCGTGTTCGGCAGGCCGAAGCTGCTGCCGTGGGACATTCAGGGAAGCGGCAAGTCGGGCGTCTGGGGGCAGGTGGCGGGGCGCGTCGTGCGGCGCCCGCTGCCGACCCTGCTGGCCGGAGTGGTCATCTTCGGCGGGCTGGCGTTCGCGGTCACCGGGTACACAGCGGCCGGGTTCGGCGGTAACGTGACCCCGCCGGCGGGCAGCGACTCGGCCGCGGGCCAGGTCCTGCTCACGAAGCACTTCCCGCAGGCCGCGGCGAACCCGACCAACGTGGTCTTCCGACTCGGCACGCCGGCCTGGCAGGACCCGGGGCCGCTGGTCACAGCGACCGGCCAACTGCGGGCCAGCGGACTCTTCACGCAGGTGATCGGCCCGCTGAACCCCGCGGGCGCGCCCCTCACCCCGGCGGAGTACAGCTCGCTGCACACCCAGCTTGGCCCGGCCAAGGCGCTGCCGGCCGTGCCGCCGCCAGGGACCACGGTGCCGATAGCCCTGTACGAGGCCTACCGTGCCACCTCCAACTACGTCAGCTCCGACGGGCGGATCGTCGCGTACTCGACTGGCCTGAAGGCCGGTGACCCGGGCAACACCCCCGCGCTGCGAGCGGTGCCGTCCATTCGCGCCGCGACCGCCGCGACGGCGAAGTCGATCGGCGCGACCGACTACGGGGTCGGCGGCGAGGCACCCGCCATCTATGACATCAGCAGCATCTCCAACAGCGACCTGAAGCGGGTGATCCCGGTCGCGATCGTGGTGATCGGCCTGCTGCTGGCGATCGTGCTGCGCAGCCTGGTGGCTCCGCTGTACCTGATCGCGTCGGTGGGGCTCTCCTACCTCGCGGCGTTCGGCCTGTCGGTGCTGCTGTTCATCAAGCTCGGCCACAGCGGCGGCCTGGTGTTCTTCATGCCGTTCCTGATGTTCATCTTCCTGCTGGCGCTCGGGGAGGATTACAACATCCTGATGATGACGCGAATCCGGGAGGAGGCACAGCGCATCCCGCTACGGGAAGCCGTCACTCGCGCACTGAGCGTCACCGGCACCACGATTACCTCGGCCGGGCTGGTGCTGGCCGGCACGTTTGTCGTGTTCGGGATCGTGGCCGGCAGCGGGTCGGGCGGCAGTCAGTTCCGGGACATCGCCATCGGCCTGGCGCTGGGCATCCTGATGGACACGTTCCTGGTCCGGACGCTGCTCGTGCCGTCCACGGTGGTGCTGCTCGGCCGGTGGAACTGGTGGCCGTCGCGGATGAGCCGGGCGGGCGCCCAGATCACCGAGGCCGAGCCCGTGCCCACGCCGGCCTCGGCTCTGGACCGGGCCGCGGGGACGACAGCCGATGGCGCGAAGGAGCCCAGGCAGCCCGACCCGCTGCACTGAGGCCGGCGGCAGAGCGCCGCCCCTGCCAGCGCTCAGCGTTGCAGGCCCGCCGCCATGCTCGGCACCGGCCTGCTGCTCGGCAGCCTTCTCGCCGCGCCGGGAATCTCGCCGCTCGGGACCGGCCTGCCGGGCATCCTGCTGCCGGCCTGGTCCGCGCTGTTCGTCGTCAGCGCCGGCCGCGCGACCCGGCTAATCCCGCTGCAGGGCCACGCGTTCGCCGCGGGCTTCGGGAGCATGCTGGTCACAGGCGTGCTCGGGTTGGCCGGCGCCGCGATGGTCATCCCGCTGTTCGTGCCCTAGCGGTGGCGGCGCAGGACCGGCGAGGACGACTACGTCGACATCCCCAGCGGATTGGCCTCATGCGTTAGAAGTTACGCGAGAGCGGCGGGGGTTGTAGAGGGGTGGTCCCCTAGGGCTAGTGCAGATTCAGCCGTGCGGCCCGGCCCTCGAGGTAACGCCGCTCGGCGAGGCTGGCGGTGCCGCGCGCGGCGAGCCTGTAGTGCTCCCGCGCGGCGGGCAGGTCGCCGGCGTTCTCCAGCAGGTGGGCCCGCACCGCGTGCAGCCGGTGGTGCCCGGCCATTCTGGCGTCGCCGTCCAGCGTGGACAGCAGCTCGAGCCCGGCCCGCGGCCCGGAGATCTCGGCGAGCGCGATCGCGCGGTTGAGCGTCACCATCGGAGTGGGGGCGAGGCGTTCGAGGATCTTGTACAGCAGGTGCACCTGACGCCAGTCCGTGTCCTCGGCGGCACCGGCGTCGGCGTGGGTCGCGGCGATCGCCGCCTGCAGCTGGTACGGGCCGAGCTGCGAGCTGGCCATCGCCTCACTGATCAGGGCCGTGCCCTCGGCGATCAGCTCACGGTCCCACCTTGTCCGGTCCTGCTCGGCCAGCGGGATCAGGTCGCCGCCCGGCGTGGCCCGCGCGGCGCGCCGGGAGTCGGTCAGCAGCATCAGCGCGAGCAGGCCGGCCACCTCGCCGTCGCCGGGCAGCTGGCCGCGGACCATCCGGGTCAGGCGGATGGCCTCGCGCGCGAGGTCGGCGCGCTGCAGGTCGCTGCCTGACGAGGCGACGTAGCCCTCGTTGAAGATCAGGTACAGGACGTGCAGGACGACGCTCAGCCGTTCCGGGAGGTCGTCCGGCGCGGGCATCGTGAACCGGCTGCCCGCGGCCTTGATGCTGTGCTTGGCCCGGCTGATCCGCGCCGCCATCGAGGCCTGCGGCATGAGGAACGCGCGCGCGATCTCGGCGGTGGTCAGGCCGCCGACCGCGCGCAGGGTCAGCGCCATCTGGGATGCCGGGGTCAGCGCCGGGTGAC
>DASYXX010000442.1:0-1954 GCA_035934395.1 Streptosporangiaceae bacterium | reverse complement strand
CCATCGACCCGGCCGGCCGGGTCGAGCTGGGTCCCGGCCCCGGCGGCCGGCTCGCCGAGGGCCTGACCCGCCTGCTGCTCATCATCCGCGACGCCCAGCGCGACGGCACCTGGTCGCGGCTGAAGGTCTGCGGCAACCCGGACTGCCTGTGGGCCTTCTACGACCGCTCGCACAGCCGCCGCGGGACCTGGTGCCAGATGGCCTCGTGCGGCAACCTCATCAAGAACCGGAACCTGCGGGCCCGGCGCGGCGCAGGGCAGCGCGAGCCGGCCTGACCCCGGGATTGCGCCCTCCGCAACGCGAAAGGCTCAGGGCCCGTCGGGCCCCCGTCCCAGCTCGGTACCGGCCAGCTCAGGGTGCGCCATCTCCGGGCTCGCCTGATCGGAGGCCTCAACGAGCTCGGTCCCGGGTTCCCGCCTCGCGAGCGCGGCCGCCTGCTGCGGCCCGGTGGACTGCCAGAACTCGCGGAGCAGCACCTGAATGGCGCCGGCGGCGGGTATCGAGAGCAACGCGGCCACGAACGCGCCGAAGATCCCGCCGATCCAGCTGCCGATGGACGCTCCGATCAGCACGGACAGCAGCACGAGCAGCGGGTTGACCTTCACGGTCCGGCTCATCACGATCGGGTTCAGCACGTGGTTCTCGATCTGCGTGTAGACCAGGAACACGATCAGCGTGACGATGCCCGCGGTGAGCGAGTGCCCGGCCGCGAACAGCACGACGGGGATGCCCGCCAGCGCGCCGCCGATCATCGGCAGGAAGTCCACCAGGGCCACCCACAGCGCCCACAGGTACGGGAACTGTATGCCGAGCACCAGCAGATCGGCGAGCACGACGCCGCCCGCGATGATCGAGGTCGTAAGGTTGCCCAGCATGTACCCGGTCACCGAGCGGCTGACGTCGCGCGCCACCCGCGAGTACCGCTCCGCGCGCGCGGGCGACATCATGCCCAGCACGCCGACCCGCATCTTCGGGCCCTCCAGCAGCAGGAGCAGCACGAGCACGAAGATCGTCAGCAGCGAGATCACCAGCGAGAACGCGCCCTTGCCGAGCGTGAGGGCCGGCTTCGCGAGGCCCTTGCCGAAGTCCACCAGCTTCGACTCGTTGTTCTGCACCCACGTCTGGACGTGATACCTGCGCACCAGGTGGCCGATCCAGCCCTGGCCGTGCTCGGCGGCGCTCACGTACCCCGGGAGGGCACTGGCGAGGTGGCCGATCCCGTTGGCGATCGGGTAGCCGAACGCGACGGCCAGGCCGATGAACACCAGCAGGGCGACCAGTGTCACGACGGCCACGGCCCCGCCGCGGCGGCGGATGCCCCAGCCCTGCAGGGCCACCACCAGGGGATTCAGCAGCAGGGCGACGAACCCCGCCACGACGATGAGCAGGATGACGTCCCGCAGCCGGTAGACCAGGTTGGCCAGCAGGTACACCACGACCACCACGGCCACGGTGGCCAGGATGGTCGGCAGCGGGATGCCCCTGGCCCGCGCGGCCTTCAACACGCGGGCCCGGCGGCCCTCGGGCGGCGGGGAATCCTCAGGCACGCGACCATCATCGCAGCCGGAGCCCGGGTGCGTCACCGGCGTGACGCACCCGGCGGCGACCGGGGCTAGACGCGCACCGCGGCCGAGGTGACGCCCGCAGCCCGCGGACCCGGGGCCGTGAGCGCCGTGCGACCGGGAATCCAGCTCAGCCAGCGCGGCAGGTACCAGCAGCGGTCGCCGAGCAGGGCCATGGCGGCCGGGACGAGGATGCCGCGAACCACGGTCGCGTCGATCAGCACCGCGGCCGGCAGGCCGATGCCCAGCATCTTGAGCTCGACCAGGTGCAGCGAGGCGAAGATGGAGAACACGGCCACCATGATGACCGCGGCGCTGGTCACGACGCCCGCGCTGCTGGCGATGCCGCCGGTCACCGCGTCGGGCGTGCTGGCGCCGCGGGACCGCAGCTC
>DASYXX010000427.1:0-2841 GCA_035934395.1 Streptosporangiaceae bacterium | reverse complement strand
TGATCGACCTGATCGAGCAGGCCACGAGCCACCGGGTGACCGTCGTGTCCGGGCCGGCGGGCGCGGGGAAGACCGTCGCCTGCGGCTCGTGGGCTTCGGCCACGCCCGGGTCGCGCCGGGTGGCCTGGCTGACGCTCGATGCCGATGACCGGGACCCGGCCCGCTTCTGGCCCTACGTCCAGGCCGCCCTGACCAGGGCGGAGATCGTGCCGGCGGACGTCGCCCGGGCGCTGCCGGAGCTGCCGGCGGACGCGTTCCCGCTGCGGCTGGTGGAGGCGGCTCAGCTGCTGACCGAGCCCGTGACGCTGCTGCTGGACGACGTGCACGAGCTGGCGGACGCCACCGGCTCCGGCGGGACACAGTGCGCCGTGGGGACACCCCAGACCCCGATGGCGCCGGACCCCGCCGACAGCCCGGTGCTGGCGGGCCTGGACCTGCTGATCCGGCACGCGCCGCCGACGTTGCGGCTGGTGCTGAGCGGGCGCTGCCTGCCCCGGCTCCAGCTGGCCAGGCTGCGGGTGTCCGGCGACCTCGCTGACGTGACCGCGGCCGATCTGGCCTGCACGGTCGAGGAGGCCGACGCGTACTTCGCGATGCTGGGCCTGGAGGTGGATGCCGGGGCGAGGGACGAGGTGCTCAGACGCACCGAGGGTTGGATGGCCGGGCTCCGGCTCGCGGCCATGACCATCCGCAGCCAGGTGCAGGAGCGGGGCAGGATCACCGATCTCGCGGGACACGAGCCGCTGGTCACCGACTACCTCTGGGACGAGGTGCTGGTCAGGCAGCCCCCGGAAACCCGGCTGTTCATGCTGCGGACCAGCGTTACCGAACAGATGTCAGGGGACCTGGCCGACGCCCTGACCGGCGGCCCGGGCGGGGCCCGCACGCTGGAGCGGCTCAGCCGCGAAAACAGCTTCGTCGAGGCGCTCGGCAGCGACCACGCGACCTACCGGTACCACCCGCTGCTGCGGGACGTGCTGGTGGCCGAGCGGAACCGGGAGATCCCGCACGAGGTACCGGTCCTGCTGCGCCGCGCCGCACGCTGGCATGCGGCCCATGACCGGGCCACCGACGCCCTGCGCAGCGCGGCCGAGGCCGGGGACTGGGACTACGCGGCGCACATGCTGGCCGAGGCCGGGACCGCCGTGCTGGTGCGCAGCGGGGCGAGCACGCTGGAGCAGGTGCTGGCGCTGTTCCCGGCCGAGCGCTGCGCCGATGACGCCGCGGTCGCGGCGGCCCTGGCCGCCGCCCGGCTGTGGAGCGGAGACCCGGACGGGGCCTCGCACCACCTGGAGGCCGCCCAGCGCGCCCTCGGCCGCTGCGCCCCGGCCTCGCGCCGGGTCATCGAGCCCTGGCTGGCCGCGCTGCGGGTGATGCAGGCCGCCAGCCGGGCGGCCGGCGACCCGGTCCTGCTGGCGCAGGGCTGGACCCTCGCCGAGCAGGTCCAGGCCACGGCCGGCACGCGGCCCGAGCACCGGGCGTGCGGGCTGCTCTGGTTCGCGCTCGGGGTGGCCCGGCTGCGCAGGTGGGAGATCCACGAGGCCTCGTGTGCGCTCAGTCACGCGGGCCGCCAGCTCCTCGCGGGCGGGCTCGGCGAGCTCAGCGCGCGGGCCCGCGGGTGGCAGGGCCTGGCCGAGGCCTGGTACGGCGACCTGACCGCCGCCGAGAAGTCTCTCGGGGAGTCAAGGGAGTGCGACCCGGGCCGCGACCCGGGGGCATCCTGCCTGGCCGCGCTCGCGTCAGCGCAGGTCAGCCTGGCCCGCGACGACCTGGCGGGAGCACGCAAGCTGCTGGACGACGCCGGCGAGCACGTGGCGGCACGGCACCAGCTTCCCGGCGAGCCGCAGTTGTCCGTGGTGAGCGCGCTGATCAGGGCCCGGACCGTGCTGGCCGACGGGGACTCGACCGGCGCCCGCGGGCTCGTGCTGCGGCTGCGCGACACCAGCGCGCCGGACGACCCGCACCTGGAGTGGATGCTGACCCTGCTGGACTGCGAGATCGCCCTGCGCACCGGCGACACCGGGCGCGCGCGGATCGCGCTGGACGGCCAGGCCGGCGGGCCGTACCAGGAGCGGGCCGGCAGCCAGCTCATGCTGGGCAGGCTGCTGCTGACCGAGGGCAACTTCGCCGCGGCGCTCGAGGCGGCGCGGCCCATCCTGGACGCGACGACCGACGGGGTGACGCTCCAGGTCAAGGTCGCCGCGCTGCTGGTCGCCGCGGTGGCCAACCGGCGGCTCGGGCTCACCGAGACGGCCGCCGAGCTGCTGGAGCAGGCGCTCGCGCTGGCCGAGCCCGACGACGCCAGCCGGGTGTTCCTCGACGCGGGGCAGCCGGTCCGGTCGGCGATCACCGTGCTGGTCCCGCCGACCAGCCGCAGCGCCGGCTTCGCGGGCCGGATACTCGAGCGCTTCGACACCCAGCTGCCGCACGCCGGGGGAGCGCCGGAGCAGGTGGAGGTGCTGCTGACCGACAGCGAGCTCGCGGTCCTGCGGTTCCTGCCATCGCACCTGACCAATCAGGAGATCGCCGAGGCGCTGTTCCTGTCGATCAACACCGTGAAGACCCACCTGCGGTCGGCCTACCGCAAGCTGGGCGTCACCTCACGCCGCGCGGCCATAGCCCGGGGCCGTCGCCTCGACCTGCTCTAGGCTCGGGTCAGCGGGCGTCCGGCGCTCAGGCGGGCTTCAGCTCGCGGCGCAGGCGGAAGGCCAGCATCGCCAGCACTACGCCGTAGAACAGCAGCCAGGCGCCCGTGATCGTGAGCAGCAGGACCAGGGAGATGCCCGGCCAGAACAGCACGACGATGCCGGCGGCGAGGCTGAACAGCCCGCCCACGACCCT
>DASYXX010000358.1:0-8856 GCA_035934395.1 Streptosporangiaceae bacterium | reverse complement strand
AAGGCGACCGCCCCCAGCCCCAGCCACAGCGGCCGGTAGGCGGAGATGAACGGGATCACCACGTCCTGCACCCGGACCGGGGCGTAGCGGTCTGCCAGCGTGGTCACGACGTGTATCCCGGTGAAGGCCAGCGCGAGCAGCGAGGTGTTCTGGTGCAGCCCGGCGGTGACGAACCTGGGCCAGGCCGGGCGCTGGTAGCGGACCGAGGACAGCAGGCCGAGCGCCATGCTGGCGGTCAGCAGCACGAGCGCGACCACGCCGGTGGCGCGGGTGAGGTACCAGAGCGGCGTCGAGGAGTTGACCACGATCGCGCCCGGCGGCACTCGCACGGCCAGTACCTGGCTGGCCGGCAGGTGAGCGGCCAGCAGGGTCACGTTTCCGTGTCTCCAGCTCGCCTGCGGGGCGCCTTTGAGGCACCGCCTTCCCTCGTCGCTCGCTTCTGCGTCGCTCGCTCCTCAGTCCAGGCGGCGCCGCGCCCCTCCGGCTCGCTCACTCTGCCGGGCCGGGATCGTGCGGCCAGCCGCCGGCGGTCTCGACGGCCCCGTCGTGGCGCACCAGGCGGGCGGGCAGGCCGGCGTCCCGCAGCCAGGGCAGGGCCGCCTCGCCGCGGATGATCGCCGCGGTGCTGGCGGTGTTGGCGTCGACGCAGCTCGCCGCGGCCACGCTGACCGTGCGCCAGCACGATCGGGCGGGCTCGCCGGTCGCTGGGTCGATGATGTGGTGCATCCGGCGGCCGCCGACGGCCCACGCGCGGACGGTCGTGCTCGACGTGGCCAGCCCGCCGGAGCGGATCGTGACGGTCTGCCCGGGCGCCTCCGGCCCGGCGGCGTGATCGTCGGTCACGCGCACCCCCCACCCCACGCCCACCTGCCCTGCCCCCTTCACGCCCCCTTCACGGTCGGTCGGCGGCGGCCCGGCCACCGCGATGTCCCCGCCGAGGCTCACCAGGACCCCGGAGCCGGTCTCGGCGGCGATGATCTCCGCGCAGCGGTCCGCGGCCCACGCCTTGGCCGTCGCCCCCAGATCGAGCTGTGCGCCGTTCGAGAGCTGCACTAGCCGCCGCCCGCGGTCGAGCTGCACGTTGCGCCAGCCGGGCACGCGGCCCGGCCGCCTGGCCCGCGATCGCGACTGCCCGCCGCGGGCCTCCGGCGCCGCGGCCTGGAGGAGCGCGAAGTCGCGGTCGTAGCCGATCCTCGCCAGCGCCTGCCCGCAGGTCGGGTCGACGTCGCCGTCGGTGAGCCTGGCCGCGCGCAGCGCGGCCTCGACCAACTCCGCGAACAGCTCGCTGACGCTGGTGACGGCGCCGGCGGCCGCGTTGAGCCGGGAGAGTTCGGAATCCGGCCGGAACCGGCTGCAGGCCAGGTCGACGGCCGCCAGCTGGGCATCGGCGATGCCGCGGGCGATCGCTATCGTCCCTGGCTCGCCGACCAGCAGGGTCGCGGTGGTGCCGAACACGCTGAAGGTGTCGGTGGCCGCGGCGAGGGTAGTCACGACGCTCCTGAGGTCACCTGGCCCGCGCCCTGGGCGGGAGCCGGGGGCTGGGCCGGGATCACGATCGCGGGATGCCCGGCGTTGCCGTTACCGGTCTTCGGCTGCTGGGCGGCGGTGTGATGCCCGAACGCCACGGCGATCAGCGCCGAGCACGCCACGCCGACCGCGCCGGCCCGCCAGGTGAACTTGCTGATCCTGCGGATGCCAGCGTCGCGCGCGGCCGCCGCATAGCGCACGTCGTCCCGGCGCATAACGCGATCCTTCCTGCCGCCCCGGGGGCCCGCCGCCCCCCACGCGAGTCCCGGCAGCCAGCATGCCGACCATAGCCTGGGAACGGCTGTATGTCCGGTTCAGGTTCGCTTAAGGTCCTCGCCCGGGAATTCCCGGCTTGAGCTCGCGCAGCCTTCGTTGGCCACGCCGCTGCTTCCTTCTTGATACCAGTGTGCCCTCCCTCCCGCTCGCTGGTGGCCGCAGGGGCCTGGCGCGCCGCCCGCCGGGCTGGTTGACTTGCCGGACATGTAGGCGTCTTCCGCTAGTTGTCGCGAAATCCCCCTCCGGTCGCACCGACGCGGAAGACTCAGCCAGGCCCGTCAGCCCAGAGCAGTCAGGCCTTATCAGTAGCACAGTCGGAGGTCGTCATGAGCGCGAAGCAGGGCAGCCCCGCCGGGGAATCCGCGGGCGGACCGAGCAGGCGCGGGCTGCTGAAGGCCGGTTTGGCGGCAGGCGCCATCGCGGGGACCGGCGCGTGGAGCCCGGCGGCCGCGTCGGCCGCGCGACACGCCCGCGAGCTGCGCCAGCCGGGATCGCTGCCCTACCCCAAGCTCCCGATGGGAACCGACACGATCCCGCAGATCGAGCACATCGTCGTCGTGATGATGGAGAACCACTCCTACGACAACAGGCTGGGCATGCTCCGGCGCGAGGGTGCCGACGGGTTCCGGCTCCGGCACGGCCGGCCGCGGGCCACCAACCCGTACGCCAACGGCGACATCCAGCACGCGTTCCACATGCCCACCACCTGCCAGCTCAACGCGCATCCCGCCCAGGACTGGCTGTCCAGCCACGTCAGTTACGACAACGGCGAGCTCGACGGCTTCGTCGAGTCGTTCAGCGGCCCGGTCTCGATGGGTTACTGGGACCACGGCGACCAGCCGTTCTACTACTCGCTGGCCTCGGTGTTCCCGCTCGCCGACCGCTACTTCAGCTCGCTGCTCGGCCAGACCTTCCCGAACCGCCGCTACCTGATCGGCGCGACGTCGATCGGCCAGGTGAACGACACCACCCCCAAAGCGACCGACTACCCGCCGAACGGGACGATCTTCGACCGCCTGGACGCGGCCAGCATCACGTGGAAGGACTACTACACCAGCAACGTGGGCGGCACCACGCTACCCGCCGCGACCACGCTGCTGTACCCGCCGGCTTTCCTCAAGAACCCCGCCAAGACCGTTCACATAGGGCAGTTCTTCTCCGATGCCGCGGCCGGCAGCCTGCCGGGCTTCTCCATCGTCGAACCGGACTACGGCGTCCAGTCGGAGGAGAACCCGCAGAACATCGCGCAGGGCGAGGCGTTCGTCGCGCTGGTCACGTCCGCGCTCATGACCGGCCCCGCGTGGGGCAAGACCCTGATGATCTGGACCTACGACGAGCACGGCGGCTACTACGACCACGTGCCGCCGCCCCGGGCGATCCCCCCGGACGACATCCCGCCGGCCGTCCCCGCCGGGCAGTCGGTCTATGAGGGCTTCGCCCGGTACGGCTTCCGGGTGCCGTTCGTGATGGTCTCGCCCTGGTCCCGGCCGCACCACGTCTCGCACCACGTCTACGACCACACCAGCATCTGCGCGCTGGTCGAGGCCAAGTGGAATCTCCCGGCCATGACGTTCCGGGACGCGAACGCCAGGAACCTGCTGGACATGCTCGACCTTGACGGACGCCCGGCGTTCCTGACGCCGCCGTCGCTGGCCAAGCCGCTGCTCGACGTCGATCCGGGCGCGCTGTCCTGCAACGTCTCCGGCCCGGGCACGATCCCGCCGCCAGGCTCGGTCTCCCCGCCCGGCCACCACTGACCGGCCCGCCTCGCCGCCCCCAGTAGGGCGAGCGGCGATGGATGTACCGCTGGACTCACGGGAATGAGACCAGCGGTACATTCACGACGCCCGGCCGGGTCGGCGCCGCCGGTTAGCTTCCTGCCCGGCCGTGGCCGTTACCGTCGGCGTCGCCCTCCGGGTCGGCCAGGCTGGCGAACGCCTGGAGGTTGGCCAGGCTCTCGCCGCGTTTCACCCGCCACGCCCACTCCCGGCGGATCGAGGAGGCGAAGCCGAGCGTCAGCGCGGGGTCGAAGTTCTCGTCCGAGTAGCTGAGCACGCAGCCGAGCACCCGGTCGATCTCGTCCGGCGTGACCGAGCCCAGCGGGAGACGTCCCACCAGGTAGACGTCGCCGACCGGGTCCACGGCGAAATGGACGCCGTACGTGCGGCCGTTGCGCTCCAGCAGGAAGCGGTAGAACGCCGCGTGGTTCTCATCCGGCTGACGGCAGAAGAACGCCTCCACGTGCAGGCTGTGCGTCCCGACGATCAGCCAGGTCATGGTGGCCAGCTTGTGCTGGCCATCCAGCCGCACCAGGTAGGCGCCGGGCCGCGGTGACTCGAAAGGGAGCCCCAGCTCGGCCAGCGCGGCCTCGACCGCCCGGCGAGCCGCGGCGCCAGTGCTGTCGGCGCCAGCGCTCTCGCCGCCGGTGCTGTCGGCAGAGGGCGGGTCCGCGGGAAGCCGGGCCCTCAAGCGTCCACCGCCTCGGTCGCGTCGGACATGGCCGCCGCGTACAGGTGCAGCAGCCGGTCCACCGTGGCGGTCCAGCTGAACCGGGACGCGTGCTCGCGCGCCCCCCGGGACATCCGGGCCAGGATCGCGGGCCGCGCGATCAGGTCCTGGACGGCGCGCGCGTAGCGGACCGGGTCACGGGAATCCACGAGCACGCCGGAGAAGCCGTCGGCCACCGCCGTGCGCAGGCCGCCGACCGAGGCGGCAACCACCGGCGTGCCGCAGGCCTGCGCCTCCACGGCCACCAGGCCGAACGACTCCGAGCAGGACGGCACCATGACCACGGTCGCGGCCCGGTACCACTCGGCCAGCTCGGGCTGCGGGCACGGCGGCTCGAGCCGGACCAGGCCGGAGATGCCGAGCGCCGCGGCGAGCTCGGTGAGCTCGTCCGGGTTCGCGCGCCCGGTTCCGCTGGGCCCGCCCACGAACGCTACCTTGAGCCTGTCGGCCAGGCTGGGGTCGTCCCGGATCATCTGCGCCGCCGCGTGCAGCACCACGTGCGGGGCCTTGAGCGGCTGCATCCGCCCGGCGAAGACGAGAACGACCGCGTCGGCGGGCAGGCCGAGCCGCTGCCGGGCCGTGAGCCTAGACCCGGGCCTGAACACCGCCAGGTCGACCCCGGGATTGATGGTCCGGACCCGCGACGGATCGGCGTCGTAGAGCCCGATGAGCTGCTGCGCCTCGTCGTCGGTGTTCGCCACCAGGCGGTCAGCCGCGGCGACGACCTCGGCCTCGCCGCGGATCCGCGCCGCGGGCTCGGCGGTGTCGCCCGCGGCCAGGGCGGCGTTCTTCACCCGTCCCAGGGTGTGCATGGACTGCACGAACGGGACTCCCCACCGCTCCTTGGCCACGGCGCCGACCTGGCCGGATAGCCAGTAGTGGCCGTGCACGATGTCGTAACGGCCCGGCGCGTGGGCGGCCTCGGCCCGCAGCACCTCGAAGGTGAAGTGACAGAGTTGCCCGGGCAGGTCGGCCTTGTCCAGGTCCTCGAACGGCCCGGCGACCAGGTGGCGCACCAGCACCCCCGGCGCGAGCTCGGCCACGGGCGGCACGTCACGAGAGACGGCGCGCGTGAAGATGTCCACCTCCACGCCTCGGGCCGCGAGGCGCTTGGCCACCTCGACGACGTAGACGTTCAGGCCGCCGGCGTCACCGGTTCCGGGCTGCTCGAGCGGCGATGTGTGGACGCTGACGGTCGCGATCCGCCGTGGCAAGCGTCGCGGCACGGGCATGCACCTCCGCGACTGATCAACCCCGGGCCGCAGCATCCTGTTCCCCGGACACGGGACGCGTGGTCGGCCCCTGCGCGCAGCCGGGGAGCAGCGCGCTGCGGGCTGGGTCGGCCGGGGGCACCCGTTAGGCTCTCCAGCATGATGACCCTGGTGCTGGTCCGGCACGGCGAGAGCGTCTGGAACTCCGAGGGGCTGTTCACTGGCTGGGTGGATGTGGGGCTGTCCCCCAAGGGCGTCGACGAGGCGGTTAACTGCGGCAGGCTCCTCAACGAGTCGGGCCTGCGGCCCGATGTCGTGCACACATCGGTGCTGACCCGTGCCATCCAGACCGCCCACCTGGCGCTGGAGGCGGCCGACCTGCTCTGGCTGCCAGTCCGGCGCTCATGGCGGCTCAACGAGCGCCACTACGGCGCGCTGCAGGGCAAGAACAAGGCCCAGACCCGGGAGCAGTACGGCGAGGAGCAGTTCATGCTGTGGCGCCGGTCCTTCGATGTCCCGCCGCCGCCCATCGACGACGACGACCCGTACTCGCAGTCCCGCGACCCCAGGTACGCGCTGCTTCCGGCCGACCTGCTGCCGAGGACCGAGTGCCTGAAGGACGTGGCCCGCCGGATGCTGCCCTACTGGCACGACGCGATCATCCCCGACCTGGCGAGCGGGGGAACCGTGCTGGTCGTGGCACACGGGAACTCGCTGCGCGCGCTGGTCAAGCACCTGGACGAGATCGGGGACGCGGAGATCGCCGAGCTCAACATCCCTACCGGCGTACCGCTCGTCTACGAACTCGACGCGGGGTTCTTCCCGCAGGCCCGAGGCGGGCGCTACCTCGACCCGGTCGCCGCGGCCGAGGGGGCGGCGGCGGTCAAGAGCCAGGGCCGGTGAGCGCCCCGGCGGCTTGCGCGGGAAACGGTGAGCGCGCCGGCGGGGCGTGGCGCCGCCTGGGCTGAGGAGCGAGTAACGAAGGAGCGAGCGACGAGGGAAGGCGGTGCCTCCAGGGCGCGCCGGCGGCTTGCGCGGGAAACAAGGTGAGCGCGGAGGGGCTTGGCGCTGCGGGACGGCTTGCACCTTTCGCCGGACCGGGCTCAGCGTGGATGTTTGATATCGGCCACGTGAACATCTCGCGAATAACGGCATGTCGTGGACCCATGCCAGGTGCGCAGCAGCCGCCCGCGTCCTACCATCAAACCGTGGGCTTGGGGGTGAATGTGTGCTGGGCGGGTACGCCTGCTGACAAATGGGCGCAACACGACGGCCGGCACAGGTGCTTCCCCCGGGCCCTGGTTGCGCCCGGTAGCCAAGCAGCGGGACCCGCTCCCGCATGAAGATCAGGGTGCCAGTGAAGGCCCAGGCAGACCCAGCTGAGCGGCCGGAGCCTCCTCGCCTGCCGCCGGGGGTAGCCTCCGTACTCTCGGTCCTGTCCTCCTCGGCGGTCGTCCTCGACGGCGAGGACCGGGTGCTGCAGGCCAGCGTCGCGGCACAGGCGTTCGGCCTCGTCAAGGACGAGGAGCTGGTCGCACAGGAACTGCTGGCCCTGGCTCGCCAGGTCCGCAGGGACGGCGAGATCCGCGAAGGCGACCTGGAGGTCTCGACCAACGGTGACAGCGGCAGGACCACGAGCTTCGCCGTGCGCGTCGCCCCGCTGGGCGCGGGCGTCGGCGACGGGGGCCTGATACTGCTTCTGATCGAGGACCAGACCGAGAGCCGGCGGGTCGAAGAGGTCCGGAGGGACTTCGTCGCGAACACGAGCCACGAGCTGAAGACCCCGGTGGGCGCGCTCGCGCTGCTCGCCGAGACGGTCGAGGACGCGGCCGACGACCCGGAGGCGGTCCGCCGCTTCGCCGGGCGCATGCGGCAGGAGGCATCCCGGCTCACCAACCTGGTGCAGGACATGATCACGCTGTCCAGGATCCAGGCGGCCGAGCCGGTTCCCGACCCGGTCCCGGTCGAGCTCGATGCCGTGGTGGCCGAGGCCCTGGACCGGTGCCGGATGAAGGCGAGCGCACGCGGCATCGAGCTTGCGGCCAGCGGCTCGCACGGCCTGTGCGTTCTCGGTGACGAGGACCTGCTGGTCACCGCCCTGCGCAACCTCCTGGAGAACGCGGTCGCCTACAGCCCGGACAAGACCCGGGTGGTCGTGGCCACCAAGCGGGCGGGCCGCGATGCGGTCGAGATCAGCGTGGCGGATCAGGGCATCGGGATACCCGAGCGCGACCTCGAGCGGATTTTCGAGCGGTTCTACCGGGTAGACGCGGCCCGATCGCGGGCCACCGGCGGCACAGGCCTTGGCCTGGCCATCGTCAAGCATGTCACCGCCGCGCACGGCGGCAAGGTGACGGTTGTCAGCAAAGAGGGCGCTGGGTCGACCTTCACCCTCAGGCTCCCCCTACGACCCACCAATGCCGTTATGGTCAACGGCGGCACCCTACCGGCGATGGCTCGATCTGCCAGGAGGCAGTGACGTGACACGAGTGCTCGTGGTCGAGGATGAGGATTCCTTCAGCGACGCGATCTCCTACATGCTCCGCAAGGAAGGATTCGAGGTTGCCGTCTGCCCGACGGGCCCGGACGCGCTCGAGACCTTCGACCGCAGCGGGGCGGACCTGGTGCTCCTCGACCTCATGCTGCCCGGCCTGCCCGGGAGCGAGGTCTGCCGGACGCTGCGGGAGCGCTCCAACGTCCCGGTGATCATGCTGACCGCCAAGGACAGCGAGATCGACAAGGTCGTCGGCCTCGAGCTCGGCGCCGACGACTACGTCACCAAGCCGTTCTCCTCGCGGGAGCTCGTCGCCCGGATGCGCGCGGTGCTGCGGCGCCGAGGGGACTCCGACGAGCCGACCTCTTCGATCATGGAGTCGGGACCGGTGCGGATGGATGTCGACCGTCACGTCGTCACCGTCCGCAGCGCGCAGGTGCAGCTGCCGCTCAAGGAGTTCGAGCTCCTGGAGGTGCTGCTGCGCAACGCCGGGCGGGTGCTCACGCGGATGCAGCTGATCGACCGGGTCTGGGGTGCTGACTACGTGGGCGACACCAAGACGCTCGACGTTCACGTGAAGCGGCTTCGGGCCAAGGTCGAGGCCGACCCCGCGAACCCGACGCACATCCTGACGGTCCGCGGCCTGGGCTACAAGTTCGAGCCCTCTGGCTGAGCGGGCGCTCAGGGCGACGGGCTGGCGGCCGGCTTGGCCTTGTGCCTGGCGTGCCTGCCGGGGGTGGCCGCTGGGGTGGGCGTCAGGGTCGGCGGGGGCGAGAACGTCGAGTAATACTGCGCATGCGGAATCACCGGGACGTTCTGCGTGACGCTCGCGGCGTTCTG
>DASYXX010000347.1:0-8690 GCA_035934395.1 Streptosporangiaceae bacterium | reverse complement strand
AAGAACGCCGCGAGGCATGGCGGATGCGCCAGGCCACCATCACGTACGGCACCCAGTCGGCGCAGCTCAAGGGGATCCGCCGCGACGACTGGGACGGGCAGGGAAGGCACTCGTTCACCGCCCAGCAGCAGACCCTGCGTCTTTCAGCCGATAGAGCAGTCACGTAACCAACTACCTTTGACTAATGCGTAGTTACACCGAGCGGCTCCGGGCTCCGGTGTCGTTCTGGGTACTCGGCGAGGTCACCGCGCTCATTTTCGCCAGCACGATCTGGGCAGGATTCAGCCTGATCGTGGCCATCGCGTCTTATGTTGTGTTCTGCGGCGGATGCGCCGCGTTCCTGCTGTCCTGGGGCCGGGCCAGGATCGAGGTGTCCCCCGGCGAGCTGCGCGCCGGGTCCCTCACGCTGCCGCTGGCGCAGGCCGGGCAGGTCGTACCGCTGGACGAGGCTCAGACCACGGCGCTGCGCGGCCCGCGCGCGGACCCTTCGGCCCTCATGCTGATCAGGCCCTACCTGAAGCGCGCCGTGTACATCGAGGTCACCGGGGAACATCAGGAACGGCCGTACTGGCTGCTGGGCACCAGGCGGCCGGCAGAACTGGCCGCCGCCATTGAAAGATCACGGCCGCAGGCCCGCACCGGCGGAACCGGCGCGGGGGGGTCTGGGGGGGTCGCCCCCCCGGGGTGACACCGTGGGATGATCTGCTGACTGCACTGGAGGAAGGATCTCGGATGTCAGGTAAGAAGGCCGACGGCGGCAACCGGTTGATCAACGGAGTGGCCGGCTTTGTCGCGGCCTTCGGTGCGCGCAGGCTGCTCCATTTCGCCTGGAAGCAGGTCACCGGCAAGGAGCCCCCCGAGCACCCCGAGGATCCGCAGGTCGCGCTCGGCGAGGCGCTCGCCTGGGGCGTCCTCATCGCGGCGGGCGTCGCCATCGCTCGGCTGCTCGCGACCCGCGTCGCGATCAAGCGGATCGCCGGGCCGGGCGGGGACACGGAATGAGCGGCGGGCCACGGCCACGAGGAGGGGTGCCCCGGAGCGGCTGACGGCCCGCACCGCTTCGGCGAACTTCGGCAGCCGGTCACCCAGCGGCCGTATTCATCCGGCCGCCGGGGGGCCAGGATGGGAATAGGGCAGGCTAGCCGGCCGGGGAGGTGGGGAGATGGCCGAGCGGCGGGTGCTGGGCATCGTTCTGGCGGGCGGCGCGGGGACGCGCCTGGCGCCGCTCACCGCGGACCGGGCCAAGCCCGCGGTGCCGTTCGGCGGCCTGTACCGGCTGGTGGATTTCGCCCTGTCGAACCTGGTCAACGCCGGCATCTATCGGATCGCCGTCCTCACCCAGTACAAGAGCCACAGCCTGGACCGGCACATCACGACCACCTGGCGGCTCAGCAGCCTGCTCGGCTACTACGTGACCCCGGTCCCGGCGCAGCAGCGGCTCGGACCGCACTGGTTCACGGGATCCGCCGACGCGATCTACCAGTCGCTGAACCTGATCTATGACGAGCGCCCGGACATCGTGATCGTGCTCGGCGCCGATCACGTGTTCCGGATGGACCCGATGCAGATGATCGACCAGCACGTCGCCTCCGGCACCGGCGTCACCGTGGCCGCGCTGCCCGTGCCGCGGCTGGACGCGACGGCGTTCGGGGTCATCGAGACCGGCAAGGACGGGCGCACGATGCAAGCGTTCCTGGAGAAGCCGGACGACCCGCCGGCCCGGCCCGGCCACCCGGACGAGGCCTTCGCCTCGATGGGCAACTACGTCTTCAGCACCGACGTGCTCGTGGACGCGCTGCGCAAGGACGCGGCCGACGACGCGAGCCGTCACGACATGGGCCGGGACATCATCCCGATGCTGGTCCGCGAGCGCCTGGCCGAGGTCTACGACTTCCTGGAGAACGAGGTGCCGGGCGCGGAACCCCGCGACGCGGGGTACTGGCGTGACGTGGGGACGCTGGACTCCTACTTCGAGGCGCACATGGACCTGTGCGCCGTGCACCCGGTCTTCAACCTCTACAACGACCAGTGGCCCATTCTCACCTACGTGCCGTCGCAGCCGCCCGCCAAGTTCGTGCACGACAGCGGCGACCGGGTCGGCCGCGCGATCAACAGCATCGTCAGCAACGGGGTGGTCGTCTCCGGCGGGCTGGTCCGTGACTCGGTGCTCTCGCCCGGGGTCCGGGTCAACAGCTGGTCCCGGGTCGAGCGGGCCGTTCTGCTGCACAACACCCGCGTCGGCCGGCACGCCGTCGTGGAGAACGCGATCCTCGACAAGAACGTGGAGGTTCCCGAGGGCGCCCAGGTCGGCGTCGACAAGGACCGCGACCGGGCCCGCGGGTTCACCGTGTCACCCGGCGGCATCACCGTGGTCGGCAAGGGCCAGCCGGTCCCGCCGTGAGCCACGAGCCGACTGTGAGCGAGCCGGATGGGCAAAGGGCGCCCCGGAGGCGAGCGAACCAGGAGACCGAGGGCGCGGCGCTGCCCGGACCGGGTCGGCTCAGTGTGGCGCTGCTGACCAGAGAGTACCCGCCGGAGGTCTACGGCGGCGCGGGCGTGCACGCGGAGTACCTGGCCCGCGGGCTCGCCGGCCTGGTGAACCTCACCGTGCACTGCCAGGGCGCGGACCGTCCCGGCGCGGTCGCGCACCGGCCGTGGGAACGCCTGGCCGGCGCGAACCCGGCGCTGCGGACGATCTCCGCAGACCTGTCGATGGCCGCCGCGGCGAGCGAGGCCGACCTGGTTCATTCCCATACCTGGTACGCGAACCTGGCGGGCCATATGGCGTCGCTGCTGTACGGGATCCCGCACGTGGTCACCGTTCACTCGCTGGAGCCGCTGCGGCCGTGGAAGGCCGAGCAGCTCGGCGGAGGCTACGCGCTGTCCTCCTGGTGCGAGCGGACGGCGGTCGAGTCGGCGGCCGCCGTGATCGCGGTCTCCCGCGGCATGCGGGACGACCTGCTCGCCGCGTATCCGGCGGTTCCGGCCGAGCGGGTCCGGGTCATCCACAACGGCATCGACACCACCGAGTACGCCCCGGACCCGGCCACCGACGTGCTCGAACGCTACGGCGTTGATCCCGGCGCGCCCGCCGTGGTGTTCGTGGGCCGCGTCACCCGGCAGAAGGGGCTCCCGGTCCTGCTGCGCGCGGCCGCCGAGATCGACCCGGCGGCGCAGCTGGTGATCTGCGCCGGCCAGGCGGACACCCCGGAGATCGAGGCGGAGGTCAGCGTGCTCGCCGAGCGGCTGCGGGCGGGCCGGGCCGGGGTGGTCTGGATCTCCGGGATGCTCGCCAAGCGCGAGGTGGTCCAGTTGCTGACGCACGCGACCGTGTTCGCCTGCCCGTCGCTGTACGAGCCGCTCGGCATCGTGAACCTGGAGGCCATGGCCTGCGGCACGGCGGTCGTCGGGTCCCGGGTCGGGGGCATACCGGAGGTGGTGGCGGACGGCGAGACCGGCCTGCTGGTCCCGCCCGGGGAGCCGCCCGCGCTGGCCCGCGCCATCAACGCCCTGGTGGGCGACGAGCGGCGGGCGGCCGAGATGGGCAGGCTCGGGCGCAAGCGGGCCACGGCCGACTTCGGCTGGGACAGCATCGCCGCGCAGACGGCTGACCTGTACGCGGAACTTGCCGGTTGACGTCCTGACCGCACGATCTTGACTACGAGCCCCAGTTGAGATATATCTCGATTCGAATCGAGAAGGAGGTCCCGATGTCGTCCAACGGGGAGACCGAGTCACGCCCCTCACCGGCGATCCGCGCATCCGATCAGGACCGGGACGCGGTGGCGCAGCGGCTGCAGCAGGCCTTCGCCGAGCGCAGGCTCGATGACGACGAGTTCGACGTGCGGATGCGCGCCGCGCTCACCGCACGGACCGGCGCCGACCTGGAGAAGCTCACCGCCGACCTGCCCGCTCCGGCGCCGGGCAGCAGCGTGCAGGCAGCTCCGGCCGCAGCCGCGGGACAGCGGGCGGTGGCGTACAAGAGCTCGATCCGCCGCGGCGGCCGCTGGCGCGTCCCCGAGCGCTTCACCTCGGTGGTCTACAAGGGAAGCGGCTGGCTTGACCTGCGCGCGGCCGAACTGACCGCGCCCGTCACCACGATGCGAGTCGTGGCCTACAAGTCGCGGATCGACATCCTGGTCCCGCCGGGCGTGCGCGTCGAGATGGACGGATTCGGGGTCAGCAAGGGCTGGTCCCCCGAGGAGCAGCAGGAGATCCCGCTGCCGAACGACGCTCCCACGGTGCACATCCGGGGCATCGCCTACAAGGGCACGATCGAGACCCGCACCAAGCCTGCCGAGTCCGGGCCAGGCCTGGGGCCGGCCCGGGCGATCGAGTGACACCGGCCGGCCAGGACCCCGCGGTCAGCTGACGGGCCCCGGCCCGGGCTATCGGGCAGCGGGTCAGGTCACCGAGCCGGCCGCGGCGCCGGTGACCCGGTCCCCCCAGCGGGCCAGCTCGCGCTCGAGGTCGAGGGGCCCGATCATCTCGCCGGCCTGCGTCTCCTGCTCCCAGTTCTCGGCCGGGACCCGCCACATCACCTCGAACTCGATGCCGCTGGGGTCCTTGGCGTACAGGGACTTGGACACCCGGTGATCGCTCGCTCCCACGAGCGCCCCCCGCTCGGCCAGCCTGGCGCGGATCTCCGCCAGCTCGGCCAGCGTCCCCACCTCCCAGGCCAGGTGGTAAAGGCCCACGTAAGGAGTTCCCGGCCTGGCGGCATCCCCCACCTCGAACAGCCCGAGGTCGTGATCGTTGGCCGACTCCGGCGCCCGCAGGAAGGCGGCCCGCCCGGGGATCTCCATGCGCACGTCGAACCCCAGCGCGTACCGGTAGAACTCCACAACCCGCGCGAGGTCGCTGACGTAGAGGACGGCGTGGTTCAGGCGGCGTACGGCCATGGCTGCTCTCCAGGATCGGCGTTCTGGCAATGGAAATGCCCCGCCGCCCCATCTGATTCCCGGACCGGCGGCAGCGGTTAGGTAGCGGCGGGCGGGCCGGTGTAGACGCCGCGGGGGCGGATCGGCGTGGCCCGGTCGTACTCCTCCAGGGCGTGCGCCAGCCAGCCGGCCGTCCTCGCCACGGCGAACACCGCCTCGCCGCTCCCGGGAATCATCCCGGCCGCCGTCGACAGCACCGCGAGCGCGAACTCGATGTTCGGCGCGGGCAGCGCACGTCGCCTGGCCTCGGCGAGGACGGCCTCGGCCACGGCCAGGCGCCCGGATTCCGGCGCCGCCGCCCGGATCAGGTCCAGCAGCAGAACGGCCCGCGGGTCACCGGTCTGGTACACGAAGTGGCCGAGCCCGGGGATCCGCTCTCCCCGGCGGAGCAGCTCGCCGACCACGCGCGGCGCGTCGGCCGGGCCGCTGGCCGACTCGAGCATGACCTCCGCGCCCAGCGCCGCCCCGCCGTGCAGGGCGCCGCTCATGGCACCGAGGCCCGCGCCGACCACCGCGTACGGGTCGGCCCGCACCGACGCTGCCACCCGTGCGGCCAGCGTGGACGCGGCCAGCTCGTGGTCGGCCAGCATGACCAGCGCGGAGCGCAGCGCGCCGATCAGTCCCGCGGACGGCGGGCGCAGGCAGAGCTTGACCGCCAGGCGGCCGGCGATGCTATCGTCGGCGGGCTCGCCGGCGTCCGGGCCGGCCGCGGGCAGGCAGTCCACCATGCCGGCGATCAGGCCGCGGGCCGCGGCGATGACCGCGGGCCGGTCCAGGTGCAGCCTGAGCCGGTCGGTGGCCGCGACCGCGGGGACGATCACCTGGAGCCGCTCCAGCGGGTACGTGCCGGGCGGGAGCGCGGACTGGGCGGCCGTGCCCGCGGCGACCGCCTCCGTGGTGGCCTGCCACCGGCCGGAGACGGCCGCGTCCCCGAACGAGCCGGTCCACAGCAGGCCGGCCACGTCCTCGAAACCGCGGCTGGTCGCCAGCGCGATCGCGTCATGCCCGCGGAAGCGCAGCCGGTCGTCGGAGATCTCGGTGAGCTCCGACTCGATCACCAGCTCGGCGCCTCCCGGCACCCGCCGCGGCCGGCCGCGCCGGGCCAGGTCATCGATGTCCGCGGCGTCGAACAGGCTGGCCCGGCCGTCGGCGCCGCGGCGCGGGCTAAGCACGCCGCGGCTCACGTAGGAGTACAGGCTGGCTGGCTTGATCCCCATCCGCTGCGCCGCCTCCGCGGCCCCGATCCACTCCGTCACGTCCGCACCTTTCACCGTGGTCCCGTCGCCGCCCTCGCTGGGGCCCGATCGCCACCGCCGCTGCTGATTCATGATCGTTGGCTTGGGGTCGATGGCCCATCGACCACATGGCCAGCCCGGGCGGAAGACGGCGAAAGCCGCATAACGGGCGGCCGCCGGCCCGGCGGCGGGCGGCCCGGCCGCGACTGGAGCACCGGAGCACATCCCGGTCTGCGACAAGCCCGGGCCAGCCCGCCCCGCAGCGCGCCAGCAGGCACATCCGAGCCCGGGGCGCCCACGGCGGGCGCACCCGCCCGGCTCATCGAGCTGGTCCGCGAGCACCGCATTCCCGGCCGGGGTTCCACGCCGGGCCAGCCAAGCCCGTACGGGGCGCCGATTCCCGCCTCCGTTATTGATTTTAATCAACATTGACTAATGTGGACATGTGATTAAGGCTATCTATATCAGGCCGCACGGTGCCCGGCAATGGGCTGCCCGGTGATGACGCTCCCACGAGCGCGAGGTCCAGAGGGGGATCGCAGATGGCAGACACGGGGCAGGTCGCAGGCAACGGAGACGGCCGCAGCGGCTCGGACGCGCCCGCGGGGCTCGAGGGGGTGATCGTCGCCCACACCCAGATCGGCGACGTTCGCGGCCTGGAGGGCTTCTACCACTACCGGCAGTACGACGCGATCGAGCTGAACCGGCGCCGGACGCTCGAAGACGTGTGGCACCTGCTGTTTCGCGGGCACCTACCGGACCGGGCGGAGCGGGCCAGCTTCGGGCGCGAGATCTCCGACCACCGCGCTCTTCCGGATGACCTGATCCCGTTCCTGCGCGCGCTCGCCGGCACCGATCCGTTCGACCCGCTGACCGCGCTGCGCACCGCGGTCTCCCTCGTGGCCCAGCGGTCCGGCTTCCGCTCCTGGCTCGACATCACGCCGGAGCAGCTCTACGACAACGCCATGCAGGTCGCGGCGCAGACGCCGGTGCTGCTGGCCGCGCTCCACCGGCTGCGCCAGGGACACGAGCCGCTGGCGCCGGACCCGGACCTGTCCGCCACGGCCAACTACCTCTACCTGCTCAGCGGCGAGCGCCCGGACCAGCAGCGCGTCTGGGCGCTGGAGCGGTACCTGATCTCCACGATCGATCACGGCTTCAACTCCTCGACCTTTACCGCGCGGGTGATCGCGTCCACGGGCGCGGATCTCGGTGCCGCGGTCGTCGGGGCCATGGGGGCCCTGTCCGGCCCGCTGCACGGCGGCGCGCCCGCCCGCGTGCTCGAGATGCTCGACGAGATCGGGACCCCGGACCGGGCCGAGGCCTGGGTCCGCGACACAGTCGCGCGCGGTGGCCGGATCATGGGCTTCGGTCACCGTGTCTACAAGGGCAAGGACCCCCGCTCGGCGTTGCTGCGCGAGGTCGCGACCACGGTCGGCGGGCCCACCGCGGAGTTCGCGACGTCCGTGGAGGACACGATCGTGGCCGTCCTGGCCGAGACGAAGCCCGGCCGCGCGCTCAACGCGAACGTCGAGTTCTACGCCGGGGTCGTCATGGACGCCTGCGGGATCCCGCGCGACATGTGCACCCCGACGTTCGCCTCCAGCCGCGTCATCGGCTGGTGCACGCACGTGCTGGAGCAGGTGTCCGGCAACCGGCTGATCCGCCCGGCGGCCCGCTACGACGGCCAGCCGCCGCCACAGCCGGTTCCCGTCAGCGACTAGAGAACCGGAGTCGGCGGCGGCCGGCGATCAGGGAAGGAACCGGAGTCGGCGGCGGCCGGCGACTAGAAGAAAGCGTGGCGAGCGATGCCGGCGATTCACTTCCTCGACGTGACCAACCGCGACGGCGTGCAGACCGCGCGCACCGGGCTGTCCAAGTTCGGCAAGGTCATGGTCAACTTCTACCTGGCCCGGCTGGGCGTCGCGCAGTCGGAGATCGGCTTCCCGTTCCTGTTCCACGAGGTGCCGTACGTGCGCGCCACCCTCGCGCTGGGCGAGGCGGGAACGTTCGGGCCGCTGCGGCTGTCCGGGTGGTGCCGCGCGGTCACCTCCGACGTGGAGCGCGCGGCGCCGCTGGGGCTGCGTCACTACAACCTGTCCATCTCCACCTCGGACCAGATGATCGCCCATAAGTTCCGCGGCCGGCTCGACCGCGAGGCGATCATCGCGGAGATGACCGCGGCCGTGACGGCCGCGAAGCAGGGCGGCGCGCAGACCATCGGCGTCAACGCCGAGGACGGGTCGCGCACCGACGACGGGTTCCTGCTCGAGTTCGCCATGGCGGCCAGGGACGCGGGCGCGGACCGGGTGCGCTACTGCGACACGATCGGCGGGGACACTCCGGAGCGGATCAGGGAGCGGTTCGCGAAGCTGGCCAGCGCGGTCCGGATGCCGGTCGAGACGCACTGCCATAACGACCTGGGCATGGCCGTGGCCAACTCGGTGTCCGGGGCGCTCGGCGACCTGGACGCCGGCCAGGACGCCTGGGTCAACACCTGCGTCAACGGCATCGG
>DASYXX010000346.1:0-1523 GCA_035934395.1 Streptosporangiaceae bacterium | reverse complement strand
CGAGCTCACCGCGCCGGCGCGCCCGCCCGGGTTCACTCCGGCGGGGCGCCCGGCGCCGCCGGTCGGCCGGCACCGGAGCGGCGGCCAGGCCGGGCGCCCGCTCGAGATGGCCGACGCGGCCCGGTCAGACCAGCGGCTGGCCTCGATTGGCTACCCGCAGGCGGTGGCGGTCGGGTCTGCTCAGGTCCTGGCGCTGCTGGCCGGCATCAGCCGCGACGGCGTGGCAATGGTCGCCGGGATGGCGCGCGGGCTGTCCCGCGAGGACGCGGCCAGGTTCGCGTTCCTGCTCGCGACGCCCGTCATCCTGGCCGCCGGAGCGCTGAAGATCCCGGACCTGTTCGGCCCGCTCGGCAACGGGATCCACGGCCAGATCCTGCTGGCCAGTGTGCTGTCCGGCGTCGGCGCCTACCTGTCGGTGCGGTTCCTGCTGCGCTACCTGCGCACCAGGACGCTGACCCCGTTCGGGGTCTACTGCCTCGTCGCAGGCCTGGCCAGCGTGATCTACCTAGGCCTGATCAAGTGAATCCCGCCTGCCGCGGGTACATCCGCAGCGAAGCCGAACGCCGCCCCCGGCGCGACACCGGCTAGAACGAACGCCGTCCCGGCGGGACACCGGCTAGAAGGGGAGTAAGTCCGTGCAGCACTTCATCGCCACCTACGGCTACGTCGCCGTGTTCCTGCTGATGGTGGCGGAATCGGCGTGCATACCCATCCCCTCCGAGCTGATCATGACCTTCGCGGGAGCGCTCGCCGCCGGCGCGGTCGCGGGAACCCACCTCAACCTAGTCGGCGTCATCCTCGCCGGGGTGGCGGGCAACGTCGTCGGCAGCTACATCGCCTGGGCGGTCGGCCGTTACGGCGGCCAGGCGGCGCTGCGCCGCTGGGGCCGCCGGCTCCGGGTCAGCGAGCACGACCTCGACCGGGCCAACCGCTGGTTCGACCGGTACGGTCCGCGGGCCGTCCTGATCGGCCGCCTGCTCCCGGTCGTGCGGACGTTCATCTCGCTGCCCGCGGGGATAGCCGGCATGGACCCGGTGCGCTTCGGTGTCTACACCACGATCGGCTGCATTCCCTGGACGGCCGCTCTCGGCTACGCCGGGTACGCCGTCGGGAAGAACTGGCGCTCGGTCGAGAACGGCTTCCACGGCCCCACCTACGTCATCGCCGCGCTGGTGGTCATCGCCCTGGTCATCGCGGCCTGGCGGTTCGCCCGCCGGCGCCGGGCCGACGCCTGGTCAGCTGGCGGTGAGGACACTCAGCCACCGGGCGCTCCCCGCAGACTGCCGGGCGCCCACGCCAGGCCCCCGGGCACGCGGGCCCCCCGCTGAGACTCCCAGCGAGAGCACCCGGGACCCCCCGGGGGATTGTGGTCGATGGGCTACGGGTGCGTTTCCTGTGGAGTGAGGGGTCTGGCCCGGGCTGGGGTGGCTGGGTTGTCTGGGCGGGCGCATGGTGAGGGCTCCGTCCCGTTACATTCCTGGTTGTTCACGGACCTGGGATGGACAGGAGGAGCCCGATGCCAG
>DASYXX010000326.1:0-3443 GCA_035934395.1 Streptosporangiaceae bacterium | reverse complement strand
CTGATGCTCACGACCTTCGACCTTGACGACTACGTGTATGAGGCGCTGCGGGCCGGCGCCAGCGGCTTCCTGCTCAAAGACGCCACCGCCGCCGAACTGGTCCACGCGGTCCGCGTGGTGGCCGCAGGCGACGCGCTGCTGGCCCCGTCGGTGACCCGGCGGCTCATCGCCGACTTCGCCCGCCGCCCGCGCCCGGACCCGCCGCCCCCCGCCGCGCTCGGCGCGCTCACCCACCGGGAGACGGAGGTGCTGCGGCTGATCGCCCGCGGCCTGTCCAACGCCGAGATCAGCGACACCCTGATCATCGCCGGGCAGACCACCAAGACCTACGTCGGCCGCATCCTGGCTAAGCTCGACCTCCGCGACCGCGCCCAGGCCGTCGTGCTCGCCTACGAAACCGGCCTGGTCACCCCCGGCGGACCAGGCCCGGCGCGACCGAACCCGGACACCGGGCCCCATCAGTAACGCACTGCCTTATATGGCAGACAGTCATATGTATGCCAGACTGGCATGTGCCGCGGTCCCGCGCTCTATCCCAAGGAGCCAGAAGGTGCGCAATCCTCACGCCGGCGAGCCTTTCACTGACGATGACCAGGCGATCGCCGCCGCGCTGGAGGAGGTCAGCGTCCCCGCGCTGCTGTGCTCGCTGGTGCACATGACCGGCGATCCCGCCTGGATCCGGGGGGACATCAGGCCCCGGGTCGCGATGTCGCTGGACATCCAGAGCGCGATCCCGGCCGGCGAGCGCGCCGAGGTCCGCCGCCGGGCGCTGCCGGCGATCGCCGCCTATCGCGACGGCGGGTGCGCTCCGCACGAGCTGCCGCGCGAGCTACTGCAGGAGATGATGTCGTTCCTGGGCTGCCAGCCGGTCGAGGGCCGGCTGGCCGGGCTGTACTTCGACGACCTGCAGTTCGAGGGCGGCGACACCGGCGCCATCACCTGGGGCGACGACATTCCTGCCGAGGCGAAGACGGCGGCGCCCGTTGTCGTCGTCGGTTGCGGCCTGGCCGGGATCCTGGCCGGCATACGCCTCCGGCAGGCCGGGCTCCCCTTCACCATCATCGAGAAGAACGCCGGCCCCGGCGGCACGTGGTGGGAGAACCGCTACCCGGGCGCCCGGGTCGACGTGGGGAGCCACCAGTACTGTTACTCGTTCGAGCCCGCGGACCACTGGACCGAGTTCTACTGCCGGCAGCCGGAGCTGCGCGCCTACTTCACCGCGATCGTCGACAAGTACGGCCTGCGCCCGCACTGCCGGTTCGACACCACCGTCACCGGGCTGACGTGGGACGACCAAAGGGCCCTCTGGAATGTAACGTTGCGCGCTGATGACGGCACGGTGGACGTCCTCGACGCCCGGTTCGTGGTCAGCGCGGTGGGCTCGCTGAACCTGCCGAGGCTGCCGGACCTGCCCGGCATGGACATGTTCGCCGGCCCGCGGTTCCACTCGACCCGGTGGCCGGACGACCTCGAGCTGGCCGGGACCCGGTTCGCGCTGATCGGCGCGGGCGCGAGCGGCTTCCAGATCGGCCCGGCGATCGCCGGGAAGGTCGAGCGGCTCACGATCTTCCAGCGCACCGCCCAGTGGATCATCCCGAACCCGCTGTACCACGCGGCGGTGCCGCCGGGCGACCGGTGGGCGCTGCGGCACCTGCCGTTCTACGGCCGCTGGTACCGGCTCATCATGTCGCTGCCGGGCATCGCCATCGGCACCGGGCCGTTCCGGATCGACCCGGACTACGACGACCCGAGCCACCGGTCCGTCAACGCGGTGAACGCGAAGCGCGCCGACGCGCTGCTCCGCTGGATGAGCTCGATCGTCGCCGACCGGCCAGACCTGCTGCCCAAGGTCGTGCCGGACTACCCGGCGATCGGCAAGCGCATCCTGCAGGACGACGGGACGTGGCTGCGGTGCCTGATGCGCCCGAACACCGAGCTCGTCCGCACAGCCATCGAGCGGATCGTCCCCGACGGGGTCGTCACCGCCGACGGCGCCCACCACCCGGCCGACGTCATCTGCTACGCGACCGGATTCCGCCACAACGACTTCCTCGCGTCGATGGACGTCACTGGCCGGGGCGGGGTGTCGCTGCGCGGGCAGTGGGGCGACGAGCCAACGGCCTACCTCGGCATCACCATGCCCAACTTCCCGAACCTGTTCTGCGTCTACGGTCCCGGGACCAACCTCGCCGCGGGTGCCGGCCTCTTCTACCATTCAGAGTTCCAGGTGCACTACGCGATGGAGGCCATTCGCGAGACGCTGGCGTCCGGCGCGCGGTCGTGCGAGGTCCGCGCCGAGGCTCACGACGACTACGCGGAGCGCTACCGGGCCGAGATCAGCCAGCTCGTCTGGTCCCACCCGTCGATCAGGCACAGCCACTACAAGAACCCGGCGGGCAAGGTCTTCACGCTCTCGCCGTGGCCGATCGACCTCTACTGGGAGTGGACTCGCCGGGTCGATCGGCGCCACTACGTCTTCGCGTGACCGGCCGTCATACCCTGATGCCGATGGTTCCAGCAACCGGCTACGCGGTCCTCGGCCTGCTGTCGTTCGGCGAGGCGCTGTCGGGCTACGACCTGAAGCAGTGGGCCGATCACAGCCTTCGCTACTTCTTCTGGAGTCCGGCGCAGTCGGCCATCTACACCGAGCTGCGCCGGCTCGAGGACCTCGGCTGCGTGCGGCCCGTGGGCCCGACCGAGGGCCCGCACGGGCGGCAGCGCTACCGCATCACGGCGGCGGGCCAGCGGGCGCTGTCGGCGTGGGTGACGTCGTCGCCGACGGCACCGACCGTGGTGAAGGACCACGCCCTCCTCAAGGTGTGGCTCGGCCACGCGGCCGACCGCGATTCGCTGCTGGCGGTCGTGGCCGCCGAGCGCAAGGCCGCCGAGGACCTTCTCGACGAGGTCCGGTACAGCGCACAGCGGGCGGAGGAGGCTCGCCGCGGCTACACCGCCCTCGTGGAGCGATTCTGCGAGCGCCTTGCCGCAGCCCGGCTCGCCGCCGTCGAGGAGCTCGCGGCCGGCCTGTCCGCCCACGACCGGGCCGACGCACCGGACTGAGGCGTGTTGTCCGGCCGGTCAGCTGTGCTCGCGCACCCACGCCGCGATCAGATCGGCAGCCTCTTCGCGCGCGCTGGCTGGCTCGGTCAGGTAGTGATCGGCCTTGATGAACTCCAGTCGCTTGTCGGCGGCCGCGAGCGCGCGCAGCAGCGAGCGGGCGTCAGTGTCGAAGACGCCGGTATCCGCGGTGGCGTGCAGGACCAGGGATGGCAGCGTGATCTTGGCCAGGTGCGGCGCCGCGGTGCACTGCGAGGTGCGCAGGCTCCACATCGACAGCCAGGTGCGCAGCGTGCTGACGGTGCCAACGCCGAAGACGCCGTAATTGGCCTTGACCGGCTCGCCCAGGTAGCACCAGTTCGGCCTCCGGTCTGACGGCTCGATGG
>DASYXX010000320.1:0-2199 GCA_035934395.1 Streptosporangiaceae bacterium | reverse complement strand
CACGAGGCCGTCGTCGCTCACAACGCGGCGATAAGCCCCTTCCCGCAGCCCCGCCAGTCCCCTCAGCCCCGCCAGCACCCCGCCCAGCCGGAGCTCCGCCCCGCCCCCGCCGCTGCCTGACCGGGCCAGTGTCGTCGATGGGCCACGGACCACCATAGAAGGGGGACAACGGCCCATCGACCACACTGGCCCGGTCACGCGGCGGCGGACGCTGCGCGGAACTCCGGCTGGGCGGGGTGCTGGCGGGGCTGCGGGGACTGGCGGGACTGCGGGACGGGGGTTATCGCCGCGTTGTGAGCGACGACGGCCTCGTGGAGGCGGTCGTAGGCGGCGCTGATCCAGGCGCCGACGCCCGTCTGCCGGGCGATGTGCAGGGCGATCTCCGCGTCGTAGAGGCGCCGGGCCGCCTCGCTGATGGCGGCCTGCCGCCCGTCCAGGTCGGCGGTGGCTTGGCTGGTCATGGTGTCCTCCCAGGCGGGGTGATCACGCTGCTGTCCGCCCGGCCGGGGCGGTACGGGAGGCGGCGGATGGGCCGCGGACCGCGGACAGCGTCCTGAGCTGCCGTGACCGCCGGGTCCGGCGAAGCCGGCGCCGCTCGTCCTCTTCCGGCTCGTCGTCGGGCTTCATGAACAGCTCAGCGAACATCGGGTGCATCGCGTCCTCCTCGGCTCACCTTCGAGATTGCCGCTGAGGCTGGCCCGCCCGCATCGGTCGAACGCAGTATTTTTGCCGTCGCTCTGGCCGCCGTCGGCTAAGTCATTCGTCGCGCACCGGGCGGTAAGCCATAAGTCCGCCGCGGCGAGGCCGGCCCGCGCGGCGATGGCCGCGGCCTCGGCCCGGCCCGCGGCGCCGAGTCTGGCCAGGACGTTCAAGCGGTGCGCGGATCGCCGTCGCTACCGTGCGGGGTCGCCGATGGCCAGGCCGGAGGCGATGTCGAGGACGGCGGCGCAGAGCTTCTTGCGGTCATCGACCTGGTCGGCGAAGAACATCCAGCCGACGCTCACCCCGCCGAGCGCCATGGCGGCGCGCAGCCGCTCCTCCATGTCCGCGCCGGGCTCGGTGAGCACCTCGATGAGCCCGGTCATCCGCTCCCGGAACAGGTCGCCGCGCTCCTTGGCCCCGGCCAGGCTGTTCACCGCGGCCTGGTTGTGGTGCAGCATCCGGAAAACGTCGTGGCCGTCCGCGACGATCCGCACGTACCGGCCGAGGATCTCGCCGCGAGTCTGCGCCGTCCTCGGCTGCGTCTTGGCCCACGCGATCAGGTCGTCGAGCTGGCCGAAGTAGTCCTCAACCAGGCTGCGGACGATGTCTTCCTTGGACTTGAAGTGGTAGTACAGCGCCGCCTTGGTCACGTCGAGACGCTCGGCTATCTCGCGCAGCGAGGTCTTGTCGTATCCCTGCTCGGCGAACAGTTCCAGGGCTACCTGCTGGATGCGCGCCCTGGTGTCACTGCGGTGGCGCGTGTCATGCCCGCCGGTGTCAGAACCCGGCGTGACCGCTGAGGCCGGTGGGGCCTCAGCCATCGCGATCCCGCTTATCTGCTCGTTCATGGTCTTATCCAGCCTAGCGTCGCCGCCTAACCTACTTGACGGCCGGTTAGTTGGCAGCTTAGCCTTTACTGTCGCTGTGATGCTAGCCGGTCGGCAAGTAGGTTGAGAAGTCCGCCGCGGTCCGTGCACTCGGAGGGAACTCCGGGTAAGCGAGCCGGAGGGGCGCGGCGCCGCCTGGACTGAGAAGCGAGCGACGTAGAGCGAGCGACGAGGGAAGGCGGCGCCTCAGGGGCGTCCCGGAGGCGAGCGGGAGGCGCAGCATGGCGGGAACGCAGTCGGCCGGGGTGACTGCGGCGGCAGCGGGCGACCGCAGGCGCGAGATCCTGGTCGTTCTGCCCGGTCTGCTGTTCGCGCTGATCCTGGCCATGCTCGACCAGACGATCGTCTCCACCGCCCTGCCGCGCATCGTCGGCGACCTGGGCGGGGTCACGCACCTGTCCTGGGTCGTGACCGCGTACGTGCTCGCCTCCACCGTGACCACGCCGCTCTACGGCAAGCTCGGCGACCTCTACGGCCGCAAGCGCTGGCTCATCGCCGCGATCCTGGTCTTCCTCGTCGGCTCGGCGCTGTCCGGCATGGCTCACTCGATGGACCAGCTGATCGCGTTCCGGGCCGTGCAGGGGCTCGGCGCCGGAGGCCTGATGGTCGG
>DASYXX010000296.1:0-1779 GCA_035934395.1 Streptosporangiaceae bacterium | reverse complement strand
CGTTGCTACGACGCGCGCAGATCGGGCAGATCTGTATGCCGCGGTGGGCGGTCTACCCCGATTCGTCGGACCGGTCTCCTACCGTGGCCTCGTGCCGATGAAAATCAGCGACATCATCCGCTTACTGGAACAGGACGGGTGGGTACTCAAGTGCACGACCGGATTCACCGGCACTTCACTTACCCGACGGAGCACGGACTGGTTGCAGTCGTCGGGAAGCCAAGCGCTACCTGAAGCCGAAGACCTAATCCAGCATCCTGAAGCGGGCAGGCTTGTGAAGGGAGCGGCCGTGAGAGGCTACGTAGTCGTTTTCGAGGGCGACAACGAGTCCGGCTATTCGGCGTACTCCCCGGACTTGCCCGGAGTTGTCGCTGCCGGGGCAACGCACGACGAGACCGAGCGGTTGATGCTCGAGGCGATGGCGGAGCATCTTGCCCTGCTCCGGCAGGCTGGCGAGCCTGTGCCCGAGCCTGCCGAGGCCGAGAGCGTCATGTTGCTAAATCCCGCTGCAGCCTAAACCGAGCAGCCTAAACCGAGCGCACTCCTCTCGCTGTCCGCGGCCTCGGCCGGCGGGTGACGCCGGTAGTCCATCCGTCCGCGTCAAGTCCTGGGTCAGGGCCACGGGATGGTGCGGGGACCGGTGGCCCGTGCGTGCAGCGCTTCCAGCGCGGTGGCCCGGCCGACGCCGGTGAACTCGTAGCTGCGGTCTCTCCAGTCGCCGCCGACCCCCAGCAGGCCAAGGGCCCGGCACAGGTTGATCGTGTCGTGAACGGCCCAGCTGACGTCCTGCTCCCCCGGCGGCTCGCCGGTCCCTCTCTCCCGGAAGCCTTCCTCGCCCGCCGCCCGGCCGACGGTGGCCTTGATCTCCTCGCCGGGCACCGGGCCGGTGCCGAGCAGCAGGGCGAGGAACAGCTCGCTGGCGAACACAGTGAAGTCGTCGCCGTCGAGGAGGCCCGCGGCGGCGGCGCGCCACATCCGTTCCGGGTCGGCGGCCAGGCGACGGCCGGCGGCGGTCAGCATGAGCGTGCGGCCAACGCGGCGGGCCAGGCGGAGCCGCTGCGCGAGCTGGCGCAGTTTGTGCAGGTCGTGGACATCGTCTTCGGTGCGCGGCGGGCGGGCGGAGTCCCACCCGAACCGCGCGGCGGCCTGCTGCACGAACTTCTGGCTGAGGTTGCCGGTCTGGGTGAGGGCGATCCCGCTGTCCAGCTCGCCGAGCAGCCAGCTCAGCCGGGGCAGCGGGTGGGCGGCCGCGTCCGCCGGCAACTGCGCAGGGTGGAGCAGCCGGTTGGCGACAGCGGCGAGGATCTGCCGCCGGGTGCCGCTGCGCCGCAGGTTGACCCAGGTCTCGGCGCGTTCGGTGAGGATCAGCTGCGCGAGGGTCTGCCCCATCAGCTCGGCTCGCGGGGTGCTGAGATAGCGTCGCGCCAGCTCCTGCTGGCGAGTCTTCCAGCCGCGCGCCCCCGGGACGAGGTCGCCTCCGACGACGGCCAGCTCCAGGAACTCGTCGGTAGCCGACCACGCGGAGGCCTCCTGAACTGCCATCGCCGCGCCCCACTCGAACTCGGGCAGATCGGGCGGCTGAATCCCGGAGGCAGCGGCGGCGTGGCGGAACGCGGCCTTGCCCTTCTCGAGGCTGGCCTCGTAGGCGTCCAGGATCCCGCGCGTCGTGTCCGACCAGCAGATCGCGGCGTACCGGGGCAGGCCGAGCAGGTCCAGCGCCCGCGCGAGCGCCCCGGCGACCCGAACCTTGTCATCGAGGCCGGTCGGCCATTTCACCGG
>DASYXX010000254.1:0-2696 GCA_035934395.1 Streptosporangiaceae bacterium | reverse complement strand
GGTCCTCGTCGGGCGTGCGGAGCAGCTGGCCGTGCTGAACGCTGCCCTCGCCCCGGCCCGCCGGGAGGGCCCGTCGGTCGTGCTCGTCGGCGGCGAGGCGGGCGTGGGGAAGTCCCGGCTGGTGAGCGAGTTCACGGCGCGGACCAGCGCGGACGGGGCGCGCGTGCTCAAAGGCGGCTGCGTAGAGCTCGGCACCGACGGGCTGCCGTTTGCGCCGTTCACCGCCGTGCTGCGGGAGCTCGTCCGCGACCTGGGCGCCGACGGCGTGGCCGGCCTGCTGCCCGGCCGCGTGACGCGCGACTTCGCGCGGCTGCTGCCGGAATTCGGCCCCGCGGACGGCGACGCCGGTGAGAGCGTGGCCCGGGCCCGACTGTTCGAACAGATGCTCGCGCTGCTGGAGCGGCTGGCCGACAGCGGGCCCGTCGTTCTGCTGATCGAGGACGCGCACTGGGCCGACCGCTCAACCCGCGACCTGCTGGCCTTCCTCGTCAGCCGGCAGCAGATCCTGGATCGTGTCCTGATCATCGTGACTTACCGGTCCGACGAGCTGCACCGCACCCACCCGCTGCGCCCGCTGCTCGCCGAGCTCAGCCGGCTCGCCTGGGTGGAGCGGATGGAACTGCCGAGGCTCGACCGGCGGCACGCCGATGAGCTCGTGGCCCGCATCCTGGGCTATGAGCCCGAGCCCGCGCTCGCGGACGAGGTGTACCGCCGGGCCGACGGCAACCCGCTGTTCGTGGAGGAACTGCTCTGCGACGACTGCACCGGCGGGCTCACCCCCGGGATGCCGGCCTCGCTGCGCGACCTGCTGCTGGTCTCGGTGCGGCGGCTGCCGGAGGAGACCCAGGAGGTGCTGCGCACGGCGAGCGCCGGCGGGCAGCATGTCGGGCACGCGCTGCTCGTGGCGGTGACCGGCCTGCCGGACGAAGGCCTCAGCCGCGCCCTGCGGCCGGCGGTGGCCGCGAACGTGCTGACCGCCGACGCGGACGGTTACGCGTTCCGGCACGGCCTGATCCGGGAGGCCATCCTCGACGACCTGATGCCCGGAGATCACACCCGGCTGCACACGCGGTTCGCCGAGGCGCTCGAGGCCGATCCCGGGCCGCTGCCTCCGGGGCGGGCGGTGATCGAGCAGGCGCACCACTGGTACGCGGCGCACGACCTGAAGGGCGCGTTCGTCAGCGGCTGGCGCGCGGCCGCCGAGGCCGGCCGGGCCCTCGCCCACGCGGAGCAGCTGACCCTGCTGGGGCGGGTGCTCGAGCTCTGGGACAAGGTGCCGGACGCGGAGCAGCGGATCGGCGCCTCCAAGCTGAGCGTGCTGGAGCAGGCCGCCCGGGTGGCCAGGACCGCGGAAGAGAACGAGCAGGGCGCGGCGTACGCGTCCGCCGCGCTCAAGGAGATCGACCCGGCCGCCGAGCCCGTCCGCGCCGCGCTGCTGCTCGAGACGCGGGCCCTGCTGGGGAAGCATCGCGACCCGGAAGAGAGCCTCCAGGCGGCGCTGGATCTCGTGCCGCCCGGCGTGGGTGACGCGGCCCGGGCGCAGATCCTGATCGACCTCGCCAAGTACACCGGGCGGCTGCGCGGCCCCGAGGCGCTGGCGGCCCTCGATGAGGCGCTGGAGCTTGCGCGGCAGACCGGCGAGGCGGCGACGGAGGCCACTGCGCTGCTCGAGCTGGGGCTGGTCCGGTCCCTGGCCGGCGATGACACGGCCGCGCTAGAGGTGTTCGCCCAGGCGAACTCGGTCGCTGCCCAGGCGGGGGCGTACGGCCCGCAGCTGTGGTCCGCGATCAACGAGTCCCATGTGCTCGAGGGGATGGGCGAGCACGAGAAGGCCGCGGAGGTCGCGCGGGCCGGGATCGCCAGCGCCGAAGACTACGGCCTCGCCCGCTCCTCGGGGGCGTTCCTGGCGATCAACGTGGCCGAGCCGCTGGTCTCGCTGGGCCGGTGGGACGAGGCCACCGAGGTGATCGGGCACGCGCTGGAGCTGGCGCCGCAGCAGTACATCCGCTCCTCGCTGCGCCGGGTGGCCGGGGAGATCGCGCTGCGGCGTGGTGACCTCAGCGAGGCGCTGGAACACGCCGCCGCCGCCCGGTCCGCGCTCGGCTCGGTCGTGTTCAAGCACCGCTCCCAGCACGATATCCCGCTGACTCAGCTGGACGTCGAGCTGTGCCTGGCCAACGGGAAGCCGGGCGACGCGCTGGCCGCCGTGTCCGCCGTCGACGGCCGGCTCGACCTGGCGGAGGACGCCCGCTATGCCTGGCCGCTGCTCGCCGCGGCGGCCCGAGCGGCTGCAGCGGCCGCAGGCGCCGGCGCCGTCTCCGGCGGCGGTCAGCCCGCGGACGTCCTCCACCGGCTCCGCGCGCTTGCCGCCCAGATGCCGGCCTTCGGCCCCGTCCAGCGGGCGAACCGGCTGACGTTCTCCGCTGAGGCGCTGCGCGCCGCCGCGGTCGCCGAGCCCGGACCGGGCCAGTCCGAGGCCGGGGGCGGCAAGGTCCCGGCTGCCTTCGATGCCGCCGCGGCGGCGTGGGGGCGCGTCGGCGACCCGTACCCGCACGCGGTCGCGCTGCTGCACGGGGCGGAGGCGGCGCTGGCCGCCGGAGACCGCGAGCGCGCGGCGGAGCGACTGCGCCGCGCGTCAGAGCTCGCCGACCGGCTCGGCGCGCGGCCCCTGCTGGAGGAGATCGGCGGCCTGGCCC
>DASYXX010000205.1:0-1942 GCA_035934395.1 Streptosporangiaceae bacterium | reverse complement strand
AGCCGCCCGCGCGCCCCGAGCCCGGGCCGCCGGCCCGCCCGGCCGCGCGGGCCGAGGACCGGGTGCCGAGCATCGCCGAGACCATCGTGCACTCGAGGCCCGCCGGCCGGCCTCCCGCGGAACGGGGCGCCGCGGCCAAGGAGACCGTGCTCGCGCCGAGGCCGCTGGGCGTGCTGACCTCGGACAACGGGCTGGTCATCCCGCTGGACCGGGCCTATGTCCTGGGCCGTGAGCCGCACAACGACCCCTCGGTGCAGCGCGGCGCGGCATCGCCGGTCCTGATGCAAGATCCGGACCACATGATCTCGCGGGTCCACATGTACATCTCCGTCGAGAACGGGGTCGTGCTGGTCCGCGACGCCTCCTCGGCCCACGGGACGTTCATCAGCCCGCCCGGCGCCGAGGAGTGGACCCGCATCGGCCGCGAGCCGGGCCGGCTGCTCCCGGGCTGGAGCGTACGCATCGGCCGGCAGGTCTTCGTGTTCCAGACCACCGGACCGGCCGATGCCGGGTGACCGGGAAGGCCTGGGGGTCCCGGGCACGCTCGTCCTCGCCCCGGACACCGAGCACGAAAGATCCACGCCGGTCTACGACTGGGTCGTCGTCGGCCGCGAATGCCCGGGCGTCGAAGAGCGCCATCGGCTGCTGATCGAGGACCCCACGATCTCCCGGACGCACCTGGAGGTGTGGCTGGACCACGATCGCGATCAGGCCTGGCTGACCGACCGCAGCACGAACGGGACCCGGCTCAACGGGCAGCGGATAGAGCGGTCCGTCCCGACCCCGATCAAGCCGGGGGACCGGGTTCGCCTCGGCGACGCGGAGCTGCAGTTCCGCTCGCGGCGCTTCACCGCCTCGGTGAGCAGCGTGGCGCTGGAGACCGTCCGGCAGATCGCGGTCGCCGAGATGGTCATGGTGGTCGGCGACATCGTGTCGTTCTCGAGCATCGCCGAGTACACCGACGACCGGGTGCTTCTGGAGAACATCGACCGTCTCTACGCCGAGCTGCGGCAGATCCTCGCCCGGCACCACGGCACGCTCAGCAACTACGTGGGGGACGCGTTCTTCGCCACCTGGGAGGCCGCCGCCAGCCCGGACGCCGCCCGGGCGGCGGTGGCGTTCGCCGTGGAGGCCGCCGAGACCGTGCCGCGGATCGCCTCGGGCCTGGACCTGCGGGACCCGTCGGGCGGGCCGATCCAGATGGGCTGGGGCGTCGCCGGCGGGCCGGCCGCGGTCAGCCTGATGACCGGGATGCTCGTGTCGGTGCTGGGTGACACGACGAATATCGCGTTCCGGCTGTCCGGTGTCGCCGGCCGGGACGGCCGGCCGGACGTCCTGGTGACCGACGCCGTCCACCGCGCGACCGGGCCGAGCTTTGCCTTCACCCAGCCGTCGGCCATTCGCCTCAAGGGCCGCAGCCAGGCCGTCGAGGCCCTAGGCGCCGGCCGGCTCTGAAAGCCTGTCCGGGTTCTTCAGGAACTCCCAGTCACCGCGGCGCAGCGGGGCGACGTCGCGGATCTCCGCGCGGTTCTTGACCGCCTTCGTGACCGAGGCGACGACCTCGGGATGGTTGCCCAGCACGATGGCACCCACCGCCCGCCCCTGCGAGATCACCAGCTTCCGGTAGGACGGGGCCGACGGATCCTCGTCGACGACCACCTCGTCGCCCGCCTTCGGCGCGAACTGGCCGATCGAGAACAGGTCGACGCCGACGCCCTTGAGTATCGTCGCCGGAACCTCCGCGGTGAGCCGCTCGTCGCCGCCGAGCGCGTTCAGCGCCGCGACCTCGCCCTGCTTGGCCGCGATCGGCCACAGCCCGAGGACCCGCCCGTCATGCTCGGCCACGTCACCGGCGGCGAACACGCCGGGAACGGACGTCTCCATCCGGTCGTCGACGACGACGCCGCGGTTGACCGCGATGCCCGCCTGCCGTGCGAGCTCG
>DASYXX010000195.1:0-2814 GCA_035934395.1 Streptosporangiaceae bacterium | reverse complement strand
TCGCTCCGCGCCGCCACGCCGTCAAGAGCAGATCTCGCGAGAATCTGTCCAGGAAAGATGCCCGCAAACGGTGCGATTAATGCGCGGCCAAGGGCCCGCACATCATCGGCACGCCGGTTTGATCATGGAACCCCGGTCTCGTGTGGCCAGAAGCGAGCACCGCGCGGCACTTTCGCAACCCCGTACCACGACGGCGGCAGCCTGGACCCCAAACCGACGGCTTATCCGCTGCGGGCCCTAATCGACGATCTTGGAGATCGGGACCTCCAGGATGTCCCGCGCCCCGGCCGCCTTCAGCGCCGGGATCAGCGTATTGACGCCGCGCTTGGGCACGACCGCCTCGACCGCGTGCATGTCGCCGCGGGCCAGCGAGGTGATCGTCGGCGACGACATGGCCGGCAGTATCTCGGTCACGGCGGCCAGATCGCCGGCAGCGACGTTCAGCTTCAGCAGCACGTTTCCCCGGGCCCGGATCGCCCCGCGCAGCAGCAGCGCCACGTCCTCCATGGCGGCGCGCTTCGCCGCGTCGGCGAACGCGGCCTGGTTCGCGATCAGCTCGGTGTAGCTGGTGAGCAGGGTGTCGAGGATCCGCAGCCCGTTCTTGCGCAGCGACGAACCGGTCTCGGTCAGGTCGACGATCGCGTCGACGATGTCGGGCACCTTCGCCTCTGTAGCGCCGTACGAGGGGATCACCACGGCCTTGACCCCGGCCGCGTCCAGGTACCGCCGGGTCAGCGCGGGCAGCTCGGTGGAGATCCGCACGCCCTCGGGCAGGTCGGACGCTGACCGCCACGGCGACCCGTCGGGCACCGCCAGCACCACGCGCACCGGATCCGAGGTCGCCTTGGAGTACTGCAGCTCGCCGAGCGAGGCCACGTCCGCGCCGGTCTCGGCGATCCAGTCGCGCCCGGTGATCCCGAAGTCGAACAGGCCCTGCTCGATGTAGGACGGGATCTCCTGCGGGCGCAGGAACCGGACCCGCTCGATCCGGGGATCGTCGATCGACGCGTGGTAGTCACGGTCTGAGGAGCGGCGGACGGTCAGGTCGGCGGCGTCGAACAGGTCGAGGGTGGCCCGCTCCAGCGAGCCCTTGGGCAGGACCAGGGAGAGCAATGAAACGACCCCTTCAGTTCACAACGTAACGGCCCCTCGACTGTAGCCCGCCGCGCTGCCCGTCCTCGTGGCGCCCGCGAGCGAGCCTAGTCGGAGTCCGGGAGACCGGGCTCGGCGGTCGAGCCAGACTCGACTCTGACCGCGGCTCGACGCGGCCGCCGGAACCTGATGACGGTGAAGAAGATCCAGCCGACCAGCAGCACGAGCCAGAAGCTGATCAGGCGGTAGATCATGACGGCGACGGTCGCGCCGGCGGCCGGCGCCCCGGTGCCGGTCAGCGCCGCCACGAGCGCTACCTCGACGATGCCCACCCCGCCGGGGGTGAGGCCGATGCTGCCCGCCGCCGATCCCGCCGACCACACGAGCAGCAGGTTACGAAGCGGGATGGGGAGCCCGGCCGCCCTGATCGAGAGCGCGAGGCAGGCGGCATCGCCCAGCCAGTTCAGCAGGGCCAGGCCCGCGGCCGCGGCCCAGTCGCTCAGGCGCAGGTGCAGGTCGGCCAGATGCCGGCGGGCCTGCGCCACCACGGCCTCCGGCGGCTCACCAGGCTTGCGCCGGATGCGCTGAGCTACCCGGACGCTACTGACGGCCAGTCGCTCGACCAGACGCCGGCAGGCGGGTACCCGCAGGCCAAGCACGGCAACGGCGATCCCCGCCGCGACCGCCGCCGCGCCCAGCAGCCCGAAGGTTCCGGCCACGGCGTTGCCGCTGGCCAGCGCGCCTCCGGCCACGATCACCATCAGCGACAGCGTCGACAGCACGCCCGACACGGCGAGCGCGAACCCGGCGGCGGGGCGGCTGACCTGGTGCCGTTCGAACTCCCGGAAGCTGAACGCGGCGCCGAGCCCGGGGCCTGCTACGGGCACGCTGAGCGACAGGGCGTTGCCGGCGAACGTGATACCGATCACCGACAGGAGGGTCAGGTGCTGGCCGCGGTCGGGGAGCAGCCGTCGCTGCATCCGGGCGAGGGAGAACATGGAGACCCGCTCGCAGACAATGGCGGCCACGATCAGCCGCGCTCTCGCATGCCCGATTCCCGCGATGGCCCGGCCCAGCTGATCGTGCTGGGCGACCACCAGCCAGGCCAGCGCGCCGACGGACGCCGCAGTGAGGGCGAGGCTCGGCAGCCGCCTCCGGAGCGCCATGATCCAGCTCCTTCATGGAGAAATCCGGCGTACACCCTGGACGGTAACGCGCACCGCGCGTCACGAGCATCGGCCCACGGGCGGATCCCGGTATGACACTCCGCGCCGCGGCTCATGCCGGGGGACCAGATCGACATCCCGCCGTCGACGGCCGGGGCGGCGCCGACGCGGCACAAGGAGCAGCCGGGCCACCCGGTTAGCGAGTGGTCCGTACCAGCGCGGACGGGATGACCGTGACCGGGAACGGCCGCGCGGCCTCGAAGGGCTCGTTGCCCGCCACCTGCGCAACCTGCTGGTACCGGCCATCCTGCAACTCGAACACGGTCAATTCCGGTTTGTCCGGGTCCGGTTCGACGATCCAGTAGGCAGGGATACCGAACCGCTCGTAAACCTCCTTCTTGCGGTTCCGGTCGTAGAGCCGGGTCCGCGGCGAGGCCACCTCCACCGCCAGCAGCGGCGGCATGTCGAGGAAGAACGTATCCACGGAGTCTGCCCGCACCACCGCCACGTCCGGCACGCGGTGCTGGTGCTGGTTGATGTTGACGCCCGGCCCTGC
>DASYXX010000191.1:0-5807 GCA_035934395.1 Streptosporangiaceae bacterium | reverse complement strand
GCGGCGACCTTCCTGGCCCGGGCGACGCTGGCGGTCAGCGTCTGCTGGCCCAGGGCGCCAAGCGCCGGGACGCCCGGGTGCCCGTAGAGCGCGACGAGCCGGTGCATGGGCACGACGAGCTGGCCGCCGCCGGGCAGCTGGACTCCGGTCATCGCGATCGCGAGCCTGGACACCAGCCGGCTGACCGGCCCGAAGCCGCCCCCGGCCGCGACGACCCGCCGCGGCCTGATGGCGGTTAGCGCGGTGATCGCGGCCGGGTCGTCTCGCGGATCGTAACCCTGCACCGGCACCGCCGTCGCGCCGGCCGCCGCCGCGGTGGCCGCGGCCGCCATGGCAGCGGCGGAGTTGCCCGCTGGCACCAGCACGACCACGCGGCGCAGCGGCGCGGGCGGCGACATCCGAGCGAACCCGCCCGGGTTGGTGGTCACCTGCGCCCCCGGCATCTCGGCCGAGACGTCACCGGCGGTCAGGCCGATGGCAAGCACGTTTCGCGGATGCAGGTCGTTGATCTCCCGCAGCGCGACCGAGCCCCCGTATGCGGCCGGACGCGCGCCGGGCGAGCCGCGGTAGGACACGGTGCTGGCCGACAGCGGCGACGACAGGAGCAACGGCGCATGTGCCTGCTCGGCCGCGGCGACGGCGGCCACCACATCGGCCAGGTGGTCCGCGTTCGCGACCACCACGGTCGGCGCGCAGCCGAACAGCGCGCTCGCCACGCCGGCCGCCACCGCGCCCGGCGCACCGGACACCACGGATGTCCCCGAGACCGGACGGTGCCGGCATACCGCGGGTGCGGCCGCCCCGGACAGGGGCCCGAGTGTGGCATACGACGTGGCGCCCGCGGCGACGGACAAGGCGATCACCAGCGTGATACCCGGGCGGCGCGAGCGCGGCCCGAATCGATTACCCCGTAGTCCCAGCATGCGGTATTTCCCCCCGTATGCGATGCCAGCCCCGTGACCGCCATTGTCCGCCTAGATCGCCTTCGGCTACAGAGCGTAAACGCCCGACCTCGAAAAGTGGCCAAAAGATTGCCGGAAGAGGAACTGTGGATTGGCCGGGTGTTTTGGCGGTTCGGGCTTTCCTGGCAATCCGCCCGGGGGGTGAGTTCAGGCACACGTGTATGGGGGGATGGAATGACCGCAGAGCGTTATGACGCCTTTGTGTCGTATGGCCACGGTGACGCCGAGACCGAGCTGTCGGCCGAGGACTTCGACCGGGTCTGGGCGGTCAGCGCGCGTGGCGTCTTCCTCGGCCTGCCGGCCGTGCTGCGGGTCATGAAGCCCCAGCGTTCCGGTTCGATCGTGAACACGGCGTCGATGGCCGCGATCCGGGGCGTGGCGACGTTCTCTCCTTACGTCGCCTCGAAGCACGCGGTGGCCGGGCTGACCCGTTGCGCGGCGCTCGAGGGCGCGCCGTTCGGAATAAGAGTCAATACCGTCGTGCCCGGTCACATCGACACCCGGACGGCCCGCGCGCTGACCGCCCAGATCGATCCCTCCGATCCGGAGGGCGTCTTCCAGCGGATCGCGGCCCAGGTCCCCGCCGTGTCCGGCGCGACCCACCTCATCCACGGCGCGCTCAACGCCTGACTGCTCCCCTTGCCTCGCCGACGGCCTCAGACCTGCGAGATCACCACATCGTTGGTCGCGTGCTGCGCGAGTGCCCTCAGGTCGCCGACATCGCCGGTCAGGACCGTCGCGCCGCCCAGCACGTCGGCCGTGGCGGCGACCAGTGCGTCAACAGCAGACGGCCGTGTGTCGGTCGCGGCCTTGAAGCGCAGCGCCGCAGCCTCGCGAGCCATTAGTTCGTCGACGGTACGAATGTCACAGGTGTGCAGCAGCCGGTTCTCGTGAAAGTCCCGACGGTGATCTCCGGTCAGGGCCTCGGTGAGCACGACGGCAGGCACGACGGCCGGCCATTCGCCCCGGCGTCGAAGCTCCGCTAGCCGTGCCCGGTTACCAGCGAGCATGCTCAGGCCCCCGGAGTCGAGCACGATCGTCATGCTGAGCGCCGCTTGCGCGCAGGCGCGAGGACCCGGTCTGCCCACGCGCTCGCTTCCGCCTGCTCGGCGTCGCTGACCGGGCCGAACTGCGCTTCAAGCTGTGCGAGGTATTCGTCCAGCTGGGCGATCTTGGACCTACGGGTCAGCTCGGCGATCACCGCCTGCTGGGCAAGCCGTGAGATGTTCAGGCCCTGCTGCCTTGCCTGCGCATAGAGATCGTCCGGCATAGTCACGTTGACTCGCGCCATGCGCATAGTATACACACTGACCTCTGCGGCCGCGCGATGCGGCAGCCCCTCAGCGGATTACGAGCACGCTGTCGCGGCGCGGGATCAGCTCGCCGATCACCGGCGCTCCCGGCAGCTCCCCGGCCACGAGCAAGCCGCCCGACGTCTGCGCGTCCGCGAGCAGGAGGAGGTCTTCCTCGGCCACGCCGCCGCGGTCGGTGTGCGGGAGCACCCAGTCGAGGTTCCGGCGGCTCCCGCCGGGTATGTGCCCGGCCCGCGCGGCCTGCCGGGTGCCCTCGATGAGCGGCACCGCCGCGCGATCGACGACGGCGGAGACCCCGCTGGCCCTGGCCAGCTTGTACAGGTGGCCGAGCAGGCCGAACCCGGTCACGTCCGTGGCGCAGGCGATCCCCGCAGCCAGGGCCTGGCGGCTGGCGCCGTCGTTCAGGGTGGTCATCACGTCGATCGCTGCCAGGCTGACCTCGCCGGTGGCCTTGTGCCAGGCGTTGAGCACGCCGGTGCCGATCGGCTTGGTGAGGCTGAGCGGCAGGCCCGGCCGGCCCGCATCGATCCGCAGCAGCGCGGCCGGGTCGGCGGTGCCGGTCACGGCCATGCCGTACTTCGGCTCGGGATCGTCGATGCTGTGCCCGCCGGCGACGTGACAGCGGGCGGCGCGGCCGGTGTCGAGGCCGCCGCGCAGCACCTCGGCCGCCAGCTCGGCCGGGAGCTTGTCGCGAGGCCAGCCGAGCAGGTTCACCGCGACCATCGGCTCGCCGCCCATCGCGTAGATGTCGGACAGTGCGTTGGTGGCGGCGATGCGCCCGAAGGTGTATGCGTCGTCCACGACCGGGGTGAAGAAGTCGGCCGTCACCACCACCGCCATGGCCGGTCCGACCCGGACCACGGCGCCGTCGTCGCCGTGCTCGACGCCCACGATCAGGTCCGTGCTCTGGCCATTCGGCACGAGCTTGCTGATCGTCGCCTCCAGCTCGCCGGGCGGGATCTTGCAGGCGCAGCCGCCGCCGCGCGCGTACTGAGTAAGCCGGATCGCCCCGTTGTCGGTCATATAGGCCAATGTAGTGTCGGCGGCGGAGGCGTCCGGGTGCCTGGTGGCCCCCCCGGTCTTCAAAACCGGTGGACGGCGTGCCACGTCGTCGGCGGGTTCGATTCCCGTCCGCCTCCGCTGAACTGCGGAAACGCAAGTCATGGCCCCGGGGGCATGGCGCGCTGAGAGCCGAGGTGTGCAGCGTGTCGCGCCGCCCGGCCCGTTTTACCCCTGTAAGGCCGCATAACGGCCGGCGGCCCGGTGGCGGGCGGCCGGGGGAGGCGGGGGCCCTGGTGCGGTTTGCGGCGCGTGACCCGCGGCTTCAGCCCACGCAACGGGTGAAGCGGACGCCGGTCAGCGGCCCTCCGCCCGGCGCTGCCGCCAGGTCATGGCAGTGCCGGCAGCAGCGACCGCGGCAGCGGCGAGCAGCCAGGAGCGGCTAGCGAGCAGGCCTGAAACGGCGAAGAACCCGAACGCCCATGCGAGCCAGGTGGTCCTCATCTGGATCATCAATCTCTTTCGGAGGTGCGGCGCACCCGTACTTTGTCTCAATACTGGAACGGCGTCGTCGGCGGGTTCGATTCCCGATCTCCGCTAGAACTCGCCGGCGGCGAGCGCATCGATTACCAGCTCCACGCGGCGTCGCTGGGCGTCGCTGTTGATCATCTGCGGTGCCACGTGCGTCATCTGCAGATAGCCGACGTACACGTAGTACATGAGCACGGCGCGGTCGAGCGCGTCGGCCGGGCTGCGCCCGAGCCTCTCAAGCTGCCGGGCGATGTAGGCGATCCGGCGCTCGGCGACCCGGCGCACCGCGCTGCGGGCGGCTGGATGATCGGGGTTGGCGAGCAGGGCGATCTCGGCGCGGTCAGCGGGCGCCAGCGCGAGCGCGGCGGTCAGGAGCTTCCTGAGGCGCTTGGCCGGGTCGGGCTCGTGCTCCAGCTCTTCGATCACCGCCGCGGTGCTCCACTGCTCCCACCGGTCCAGCGCCGCCTGGATCAGGGCATCCCGGTTCTTGAAGTGCCAGTAGAAGCTGCCCTTGGTGGCACCGAGCTCGCTGGCGATGGTCTCCACGGCCACGGCGGCGAGGCCGCCCCGGGCGATCGCCGCCAGCGCTGCCCTGGCCCAGTCGTCGGGTGAGAGAGGACGCTGACCCGTCTTGCGCACGAACGTACGGTACCGTATGGTCGCTTCCATACGGCACCGTACGGTTGAGCGCGAGGAGCGAGGCACATGAGACTCCCGAACAGTGCGCATACCTCGCGGCCCTGGCGGATCCACGAACTCACCCGGGACTTCCGGATCGAGGACGTATGGGCGCTGCCGACGCCGGGCGGCCCGGACGACTTCCCGCGCCTGGTGCAGAACTTCGCCTCCGGCCACCCGTCATCCGGCGCCTCCCGCGCCGCGGGCCTGCTCTGGGCGATCCGCTGGAAGATCGGGCAGCTGACCGGCTGGGACCGCCCGGAGGCCGGCCTCGGTTCCAGGGTGCCGACGCTGCGTGACCGGCTCCCGCCAGATCTGCGCGACGGCCCGTCCGGCCCGGACCTCGACGGGCCGTTCACTCCGCTCTACCTGCACGACAACGAGTTCGCCGCGGAGATTGCCAACCGGACCATGCACGGGGTCATGCACATCGGCTGGGTTCCCGACCGGGGCGGCGGCCATCGCGGCCAGATGGCCGTGCTGGTGAAGCCCAACGGCCTGCTCGGCACCGCCTATATGGCCGCGATCAGGCCGTTCCGTTATCTGATCGTCTATCCGGCCCTCATGCGGCAGGTCGAGCGCACCTGGCGGGCCGGGCTGGTCAGCTTACCCATTGGGCGGTCCATTCGCCGGAAACCTGGCCGGTAGTGACGTTGAGCCGGTTCCAGGTGTTGATCGTGGCGATGTGGCTGACCAGGGCGGCCAGCGCTAGTGCCTGACGGCAGGTAGGACGCACCATCGCTCAGCAGTTCATCGCCCCGGGGGCCTGGCGCTTGCCCCGGCCGCCGCCGCGGCCCGGGGCAAGCGCGAGATCGGTCACGTCGGAAGGTCCGTGCCGGCCTGCTCCGCGACCATGTAGGCGGCGTACCAGGCGGGCCAGTCCTCGTCTTGGCCTGGCCGGTGGAACAGGTGCGACCGCCCCGCGCGCTTCTCGTGCTCGCGGTGGGCGGCCTCGGCACGCCGAAGCGCGCTCGCCAGGTCCGCGACGGATGCGAATGCCGTGTTAGAAGGGTCGACCCGCCCGGGGAGCCGGGTCGTGACCTCCTGGACCAGCCACGTGTTGCCGTCGGGATCGGTGAACGAGAAGAACGAGCCGTAGCTGGCGCGCTCGGGGTCGGGGCCGGGTTGCCGCGCCTCGGCCGGAAACGGCGGGCCGTGCCAGATCTCACTGGCGTCGATGCCACGGCCGGTGAGTTCGTCACGGGCCGCTTCGATGTCGGAGACGATCAGTCCACCCTCGGCCGAGCCCGGCGCGGCCGTCGTAAGTCCCACGCCGAACGTGACCGAGGCACCGGAGCCCGGAGGCGTGAACTGGACGATGCGA
>DASYXX010000177.1:0-6080 GCA_035934395.1 Streptosporangiaceae bacterium | reverse complement strand
ATGGCCGGTCCAGCTTCGCCAGCCTCACCCCGCGCGGCCGGGACGCGCTGCGCCGCGCCTGGCCGGTGTACCGGGATGCGATCCGGCGCCGCCTCGGCGCGCACCTTCCCGTCCAGCCGTGCCGCGACCTAGCCGCGCTGCTCCTGCAGGCCGCGGGCACCGAGGCGGGCCTGACCATCGAGGCGCACCGCTAACCCCGGCCGGGCTGCCCGTCACTCAGCGGGGCCGCCCCATCGCTCCGGGTGGCTGACCGGTCGCCCCTGCTTCCCGAGCGGCGCCAGCATGTGCCAGGCCCGCCGATGTCGTAAGTCCAGGGTGCGGCGGGGCCCCAACTGCCGAACCACGGAGGCGCCGCCGCAGGGCGGGGACGCCGGGCAGGGGCAGCGGAGCCCGGCTGGGCTTACTCGAACGAGGGCTTGCGGTCCCGGGTTCGCTTGAGCTCGAAGAAGCCGTCTGCCTCGGTCACCAGCACCAGGCCGTCCCAGAGCCGGCCGGCGGCCTCGCCCTTGGGTGCGGGCGTAATGACCGGGCCGAACAGGGCCTTGCCGCTGATGCGGATCACGGGGGTGCCCACGTCCAGCCCGACTTCGTCGAACGCCTCATGGTGCGAGGCTTTGATCTGCTCGTCGAACTCGGCGCTCTTGGCCGCGTCGGCCAGGGATGCGGGCAATCCCACCTCGGCCAGGGCCTCGGGGATCACCGCGGGATCCTCCCGGCGGCCTTCGACGTGGAACCGCGTGCCGAGGGCCGTGTACAGCGGCCCGAGAATGTCCGGGCCCTTCTCCTGTGCGGCCGCGGCGCAGATCCGCACCGGCCCCCAGGCCAGGCTCATGCGTTTCAGGTAGTCCTCGTTCAGCCCCTTGCCCTCGTGCTGGGTCAGGTTCAGGTAGGCCAGCGACATGATCCGCCAGTCGGCCTGCACCGGCCGAACCTTCTCGACCTCCAGCATCCAGCGGGAGGTGATCCAGGCCCAAGGGCACACTGGGTCGAACCAGAACTGCACGTTCTCGCGCGCATCCGGCTGTGCTGTCACGCTCGCTGGCAACCGCCGCCCGCGCCGCGGTATTCCCGGTTATCCCGCGGTTCGCGCCGCAGGCACCGCGGGCTGGCCGATCAGCCGCCCGACCCCGGCTCGAGGTAGAAGATCACGACGGAGCCGTCGCTGCGCACGAACCCGCTGGCCTCACCGGGCCCCTGTCGCGGTGAGGCGTTCAGGAACGCGAGCGCGGCCTGCTCGCCGCCGGGCCCGGGGAAGTCCTTGTAGTTCCAGGTCTGCGCGGTGCTGCCGCCCAGGCTGCCCGGCTCCAGCCAGAGCAGCCCCGTCGTGCCGTTGTTGCGCGGCGTGAGGCTGGCCTCGCCTGCGCCCTGGCGAAGGGGCTCGTTCAGGAAGTCGACGGCGGCCTGCTCGCTGCCGGGCCCGGAGAACTCCCGGGACTGCCAGGTCTGCTGGGTGCCGTCGCCCAGGCTGCCCGGCTCCAGGTAGATCAGCCCGGCGGTGCCGTTGTTGCGCAGCGTCGCGGTGGCCTCGCCGCGCCCCTGGCGGGCCGCGAGGTTCAGGAACACGACCGCCTCCGCCTCCCCGTCCGGGGCGGAGAACTCCGCGTACTGCCAGGTCGGCTCCGTGAGGTCGCCCAGGCTGCCCGGCTCCAGCCACAGCAGCGTGGCGGTGCCGTCGTTGCGCAAGGTCGCGCTCGCCTCGCCTCGCCCCTGCCGCAAGGGCTCGTTCAGGAAGTCGACGGCGGCCTTCCCCCCGTTCGGCGCCGGGAACTCGCGGAACAGCCATTCCTGGTTCGCCATCGTGCATGCCCCCTTTGTGGCCGCGGCGCCTACGGCCCCGGTGGCCGCGTAGAGACGCGCGGTTCACTATCACGGAGGAGCAGGGCGGCCCGCTGATACCGAACGTCGCGAAGTAGTGACGGCCCGGCCGCGTACGCTCCGCCTCTGATGCTCCAGGAGGCGCGCGGGCCCTCTGATGTTCAGAGCGTGCTGGTGTCCGGGGCGCTCGGCTCAGGATGCGCCGACTCGCGCTCGGCAGGCTGGCCGCCCAGCACAGGGTCGTCGTCCGGGAACGTCTGCGGCCGGAACGGGTAGATGAGCAGCCGGTGGTATCCGAGCCGGTACACCAGGGCCAGGAACAGGTGCAGCTCGTTCTCCGCCTCCGCGATTAACCTGCGCCGCAGCCGGGGCAGGTCGTCGACCGCGTACTTACGGCTATCCCTGGTGGTCGCATGATCGTGCAGCGCAGCCTCCAGCCTGCCCGCGGTGGCCGGCAGATCGATGAGGCCCACCATCCTGACCTTGTGCCTGATGGACTCCCGCCAGCGGCCGAGCTGGTCTGTAGCCTGGCGATCCCGCAGCCGGCCCTTGACCTGGCTGTAGTAGTACTGCGCCGCATCCGACAGCCACTTCGGCCTGCGCGCCGCCGCCTGGAGCCTGGTATCGCACCAATCCTGCATGTCCTCGCCCATGCGCGCGTAGAGGCGGCGAAGCGGGAGCGTCGCCACGGCCACCAGAAGCCGGGGCAGCGTGCTGCTCCTTCGCAGACCGCCCTGGCCGGATGCCTTTCCCAGCCACAGGCCGCTGGGCAGGATGAGGCCGACATAGGCCGCGATGGCGTGATCGCCGGCGGCCACGGCGGCCATGCCGACGCCGGTCGAAACAGCGGCCGTTATGACGATAACTCCGATCGCCCACCATCGCGCGCGGCGCCCGAACGGATTCCCGGTTCGCCGGAAGCGGAGCATGAGAAAGCCATAGGCCGAGACCAGGGATATGATGACGGTTCCGGAGACAATGACCCAGCTCGGCATGGCCCAGCCCTTCTCTGTACATCCGCGGAACGCTCCGGATGCCCCACGAACATGCTTTCAGTTCATTCACGATCTATCCAGGCGTAACCGCTCCCGCGCGCCCCCCGGTCAAGAGGTCAGCGGGTCCGCGCCCGTACCACGCGCCTGGTAACATCTTGGTAACGATGAGCCCGCCGGGGTGAGGATCCCGTGGCCCCGGCGATACTTCCTTTAGGCATGCCTATAGCTTTAGCTATGCCTAAGCATCCGACGCGACTGACTTGGGGAGCTACCCATGGGCCTCTCACTCCGTGTTCCGCCCGCCCAGAAGGAGATCGAGGCCCAGGTAGACGAGGAGTTGTCCCGCCTGGTCACGCAGCTCACGAACGAGATCACCGTGCACCTGCGCGAGCACGGCCTGACCCGCGCCGAGCTCGCCAGCCGCATGGGTGTCTCGCCGGGACGGATCAGCCAGGTCCTGTCCGGGGGCGAGAACCTCACCCTGCGGACGCTGGCCGCCCTGTCGACGGCGCTCGACGCCCAGTTTGACGTGGAGCTCACCTCGGTCAAGCCCGTGTCGGACGCCGGTTCCGGCCCCGCGCTCGCCGACTCCGGCGACACCCGCTGAGGCTCGCCCCTACCACTGCTGTGTCGTCGCGCTGGAGCAGTTCGTCACCTGTCCCACCGTCTCGGGCCGCTCGAACACCGACTGGACCGCCACCCGGCCCGGGCCCTGCAGGGTGAGCCAGACGGTCTTGGCCTGCCACCGGGCCGAGCTGAACCAGTACTGCCCGCGCGGGTACTCGAAGTGCAGCCACATCTGGACCGTCGGGTCCTTCCAGATCAGGCTGCTCGGCTGCACGCAGATGCGCTCGCCGGGGGCCAGGTCGCGGATGAACGTGTTGCCGGGGCCGTGCAGGAGCAGCAGGCCAGGCCCGCCCTGAGCCCAGAACCGGTCCATGGTCCGGCCCAGCGGGTAGTGCGTCTCCGTCTCGGTGCCGTCGTCCGTCCGGGTCTGCGTCTGGAACCAGACCCCGGTGTTCTCCCAGTGGTAGTTGACGTTCCCGGTCGCGACCAGGAACCGGTGCTCGACCACGTCCACGGCCTGGTTGTGCTGGAGCGGCACGGCCAGGGTCTCGCCGGGATGGTCGGCGCTGAACGCGATGAAGCCGGGTCCCCGCGCGGTCATCATGACCAGCGGCATGCCCGCCAGCACCCGGTTCCAGCCGCCCCGCATCTTCATGACGTCGAGCTGGACACTGCGGTCGGTGTGCAGCAGGACGTGGTGCGAGAAGTAGACCCAGTCCTCCGGGTGCAGGTTCATCTCGGCCACGGGCACGTAAAGGCCGCTGATCTGGCAGGTGGAGCGGTTGAAGCGGATCCGGGCCATGTCGCGGATCGGGGGCTGCTCGGCCCACCCCGAGCGGGACACGCGCTCCCTGACGTCCACGGGCGCGCCGCAGTGCGGGCAGGTCGTGCTCGCCCCGTCGCTCGGGATCCGGCAGTACGGGCAGGTGTAGGTGCTGGTGGTCGTCGGCGTCGACATCGTTATTCCGACTTGTGGTGGTGCACGTACATGGACTGGATGCCGACCCGGCCGGGGCCGGTCATCTCGGCCAGGAACATGTTGTGGCCGCCGATGAGCCCGGTCCGGTACTGCTGCTTGACCGTGTTCATGGTCACCGACGAGTCCTTGTACAGGAAGCCGCCCGGCTCGATCAGGATCTGCTCGCCCGGCCGCAGCGTCTTCTGGAACACGTTGCCGTAGCCGTGCAGGAGCAGAAGCCCCGGCTGGTTCTGCGTGACGAAGCGGTCCATGTACATGCCCTCGCCGCCGTGCAGGATGTTGGCCAGCCCCTTGATCCGGACGAACGAGTAGTTCAGCGAGTGGGTTCCGGCGAGGAACGCGTGCTCGCGCACGTCGAGCTCCATCTCGGGATGCAGCGGCAGCACCACGACCTCGCCGGTCGCGTCGCGGGAGACCGCGATCCGCCCGGGGCCGTGGGCGATGCTCAGCACGTGCGGCATGCCGCCGAGCATCCGCTTCATGCCGCCGCCGGTGTTCATGGCCGACATGGGCACGTGCGGCTCCTTCCAGAGCATCACGTGATGCTCGAAGAACACCGCGTCACCCTGCGCCAGCGCCAGCTCCGCCACCGGGACGATCTCGCCCTCGATCTGGCAGGTGGAGTTCGAGAAGCGGAACTCGGTCATGTCCCGCAGCCGCGGCGCCTCGGCCCACCCGGAGTCGGAGACCAGGTTCTTCTGGTCCAGCGGCGCGCCGCAGGTGAAGCAGCTCGTGCGGTTCGGTTCGTTCTGGGCCCTGCACCATTGGCACTCGATCCGATCCATCCGGACAGGCCTTTCTCGTGGGGGAGTCCTTAACGGACAAAGCATGAAATATAGACGTAACGCCGGCGGCTGGCGCCGCTGACCATCCCGCTCGGGTGGTCTGGCGGGCTACGAAGGGTGGTTCGCGGGTGTGCCGCACTCCGCGCAGAACTTCGCGCCGGGAGCCAGGTTCGCGTTGCAGTTCGAGCAGTGCTTCGCCATGGGCGTGCCGCACTCGGCGCAGAACTTCGCGCCCGCCGCGACCGGGCTGTGGCAGTTGCCGCACTCGATCATCGCCGCCGGGTGCTGGTCCGTCACCGGGGCCTGCGAGATCTGGGTCGGCGGCGGCGGCGGCGGTGCCTGGCCGGGCGCCTGGCCGTAGCCCGCGGGCGGCTGGCCGTAGCCCTGGCCGCCCCCGGCGAAGCCCGGTGCGGGCGGCGGCGGGTTGTACGGTGCCTGGCCCGGTGCCTGCATCATCTGGCCGGCCATGCCCATGCCGGTCGCGAAGAACATTGGGCCCACGCCCTCGCCGCCCTTGGCCATGCCCTCGCCCGCACCCTGAAGGGCCTCGGCCTGGGCCGCCTGCAGGAAGCCGCCGGCCAGCCGGCTGTACGCGGTGTCGCCCGCCAGCTTCTTCAGCCGCGCGTTGTCGTCATCGTCGAGGTTGATGTCGAGGTTGCCGAGGCGCGTGATGGTGATCCCGTAGTCCGCGAGCTCGGTGTTGGCGGCCCGCATGGCCGCCACCTCGATCTCCGGGCTGTGCGCGGACAGGCCGAGGATCGGCCAGGTCCCCGACATCAGCTGGGTGGTGACCGTGGTGCGGGTGACCTTCAGCAGCTGCTGGGTGACCCACGCCGTGACCGCGTTGTTGTCCGTCACGTCCACGGTGCCGACCAGGTTGAGGATCAGCTTGGGCGCGTCGACCACGCGCAGCGCGTACTCGCCGAACGTCCGGAGCGT
>DASYXX010000154.1:0-4645 GCA_035934395.1 Streptosporangiaceae bacterium | reverse complement strand
TCTGGGACCTGTACGCCTCGGTGATCTCGCTGCAGGACAACGGCGGCTCGGCCACGTTCCGCTTCTATCGCAACCCCGGCGTGAACTGGCTGTGGTTCGGCGGGCTGGTGATGGCGCTCGGCGGCGCCGCGGCGGCGTGGCCGGGCCGACGGCGGCGGAACTCCGGCGACAACCAGGGCGCCAGCGCGACACGTAGTGCCGCCGCCGTCAGAGTGGCCGCCCGGTGAGGCGACGGATTACGCGGCGCCGGACGTGGCTGCTGGCCGGCGTCGCCGCGGCCGTTGCGGTCGTCGCCGCGTTGCTGATGACCGGGCTGGGCAGGGATCCATCGGTGATCGCCTCCCCGCTGGTCGGCCGCGCGGCGCCGAACTTCACCCTGCCCCAGCTGGACGGCCCGCCCGTGACTCTCTCCAGGCTGCGCGGGCAGGTCGTCGTCATCAACTTCTGGGCCTCGTGGTGTGCGGAGTGCCAGGTCGAGCAGGCGGCCCTCGACCAGACGTGGCGGCAGTTCCAGGACTCCGGAGTGGTCGTGATCGGCGTCAACTTCGAAGACAGCACCGGCGCCGCGCGCAGCTATGTCCATACCCGGGGCGTGACATACCCGGTCGTCGAGGACGCCGGTTCGCAGACGGCCCTTGCCTACGGCTTGCGCGGGGTCCCGGAGACGTTCGTGGTGAACCAGTCCGGCCGCGTCGTCAACCGTGTCTTCGGGCCGGTCGACGCGGCCGCTCTCGCCAGCGAGATCAACTCGATGCTGCTCGCGAGGCCCCGGTGAACGCCGCCGGGACGCTGCGCCGGGCACGGGCGGGCCTATCCGGGCTACTGGTGCTGACCGCGCTGGCTGCCGCCCTCGGCACGCTGGTCATCCTGGCGGTGGGCGGCCACCCTCCGGCCAGCCAGGCCCAGCAGGTGCAGCAGATAGCCGCGGGGCTGCACTGCCCGATCTGCAAGGACCTGTCCGTCGCGGACTCGCCCGCTCCGCTGGCGCAGCAAATGCGCCAGGAAATAACGCAGAAGGTCCGTGCGGGCGAGTCCGCGGATCAGATCCGCGCGGGTTTCGTCGCGGCATACGGCGAATCCGTGCTCATGTCCCCGCCCCGGCACGGCGTGGCCGGGACGGTTTACTACCTGCCGTTGCTCGTTCTGGCCACTGGCGCGATCACTGCGTTCACATTGCTGCGCCGCTGGCTGCGCGCCCCCCAGCCGGATCCGCCGGGTGCCGGATCGCCGGAGCTGTCCGCGGCGGGGCGGCGCGCCCTGGATAAGGCCGTCGCCCGGCTGCGCGAGGAGGAACCGGGATGACCGTGGTGCTCCTCAGCGGCGGGCTCACTTTCGTCGTCGGGCTGCTGATCTTGCGCCCGTTCTCGGCGACGGATGGCCGCCTGCAGGTACGGGCCCACACTCCAGATGATGATCGCCGCCGCGAGCTGCTGCGTCAGCTCCGTGATCTCGATGACGACCTCGCCGCGGGCAAGCTGACACAGACCGATCACGCCCGGCTCCGTGATCCCGTGGAGCGAGAAGCCACCGCTGTCGTGCGACGTGGCGGTCAGCGCCCGGCGGGCGTAGCCGCGGTGATCACATCCAGCACGCGGGCCAGACCGGCCGCCTCCGGCTCGCCGCACGGCCGCGACGCAGGCCGGAGGACGAGGCGCCGGCCTGGCCCGATCGTGACGCTGCTGGCGCTGGCCGCAGGCACGGCAGGCATCACGATCCTGCTCGTCAGCGCGGTTTCTTCCCGCCACCCCGGGCAGACGATCACCGGCAACTCGGTGGCCGGGGCGGCCTCGGCGGCGCGTAGCCCGAGCGGCCCGGCTCAATCTGGCCGCAGGTCGCCCACTCCCGAGCAGCTGGCCGCGGTAGCCGCGGCCGAGGCTCGGGTGCAACAGATCCCGGGGGATGTGAGCGCGCATCTGGCACTGGCGCAGGCCTACGCAGCCGCCGGTGCCAGCCAGCTGGCTGCGGTGGAGTACCTGGCCGTTACGAGGCTTGATCCTGCGAACGCCGAGGCGAACACCAACCTGGCCTTGCTCGCCTTCGAAGCCGGGCAGGCCGCGCAGGGCAAAATCATGGTCGACCGCGCGCTCGCGGCCCATCCGGACTACCCGGAAGCGCTGTACGTGCGCGGCCTGATCGACCTGATTGGCCTGCGGCAACCCAAGGCCGCCGAAGGTGATTTCAGCGCCTATCTCGCCTTCGCGCCCTTCGGCTCGCACCGGGCCGCCGCAGCGACGCTACTTGTGCTGGCGCAGAGTCAGGATCACCGATGACCGGACTCAGTTGTCTGTCGATCACCGCCGGTCACGCATCGCTCGACGTGCTCGAACGGCTTTCCTACCCGCGTGCGGAACTTGCCGGGTGCCTGACGTCCTTGCGCGCCAGTAGCCGCGCCCGCGCCGTCGCGGTGCTGTCGACCTGTCAGCGCACCGAGGTCTATGCGACCTGGCCGGGCGAGCCGGACGACGCAGCGCTGCTGGCGGCGCTTGCCCTGGACCGGGGCATCCCCGGCCGCGTCCTGCATCCTGTGGCGCTGACCTACCGTGGCGAGGCGGCCGCCCGTCACCTGCTGCGGGTGGCCAGCGGCCTCGAATCCTTCGTGCTTGGCGAAGCCGAGATCGCCGGGCAGGTACGGGCCGCCGCCCAGATCAGCCGTGCGGCCGACGGCGGCGATGTCGAACTCGAGCGCTTGATGGACGCGGCGATCAGCGCTTCCAGGAAACGACAGCGGCGGACGTCCATCCTGGCGGCCACCCGATCGGTCGCGAGAGTGGCGATCGACGCGGTCGCGTTGTCCAGCGGGGGCACCATGACCGGCAAGCGGCTCCTGGTGGTCGGAGCCGGTCAGGTCGCGTCGGTCGTCGTGGCGCGTGCGATCGAGCTGCACGCCGTCGTTACTGTATGTAACCGAACTCGTCGGCATGCGGACCGGTTCGCCGCCGGCGGTGCCGCGGTGGCCGACCTCGCCGACCTCGCTCATTGCCTGGCGGTGAGCGACATCGCGATCCTGGCCACCACCGCCGCGCACCCGCTCGTCGATGCCGACGTGCTGCGGCCGCCACGCGCCGCTGGCGCCGGACCACTGACTCTCGTGGACCTGTCGATGCCGCGCAACGTCGATCCTGCCCTACGGGAGCTGCCCTGGGTACGGCTGATCGACCTGGCCGACCTTCGACGAGATGGGATGATCGACGTCGGCGACCTCGTACACGACATGGCCGCCGCCGAGGAGATCATCGAAACCGAGCTGCGGCGCTACCTGCGCTGGCTCGCAGGCAGGTCTGCGGCAGCTGCGCTGCAGCGCATGCGCAGCGGTGCCGAGGACATCGCCCGGGAAGAACTGGCGCGGATCGCTGACGAACTGCCGGCCGACATCCTCTCGTCCATGGAACGGGTGCTGCTGAGGACCGTGCACCGTCTGGTGCACAAGCCCATACTCGAATTGCGCGCCGCCGCGGAAGCCGACGACGGCGACCTGGTGAGCGTGCTCGCCGGCCTCTTTGACGCGACGCCGTCGTCGAGCGGGCGAGCCGCTTACGGGATCGTCCCCGGGCACGGCAATGGCCGCCTCCCGGTCCTGATCTAGCCGCCTTTGCTGGTGGCATACTTGCCAGCGCCCCGGCCGCCGGTGAGCCGATAGGAGCGCGATGCCTGCCCGATTCCAGCTCGTCATCGACTGCAAGGACCCCGAGCCGCTTGCCCGCTTCTGGGCGGCTGCCCTGGGATACGTGCTTGAACCGCCTCCCGAAGGGTTCGCTACCTGGGACGACTGGCGGCGCGACATCGGGCTTCCCGACAGCGAGCTGGGAATCGGCGCGGACAGCATCATCGATCCGGGCGGTGACGGCCCCCGCATCTGGTTCCATGCGGTGCCGGACGCCAAGGTGGTCAAGAACCGCCTCCACCTCGACGTCCACGTCAGCGGCGGTCGTTCGGTGGTGGACCGGAGCGTCCCGCTCGCCACCCGCAAGCAGCGAGTCGACGCCGAGGCCAGGCGGCTGACCGATCTCGGGGCCACGCTCACCGGAGCCCTGAGCGCCGACGGCCTCGATCACTACGCGGTGGGGATGAAAGACCCCGAGGGCAACGAGTTCGACATTAACTGACGCCGCCGCCCGCCGCGACTGCTCGTGCCGCGTTGTCGGGGTGTGTGTCATGGTGTCTGTGTGGGTGAGGGCTTGTGGGATGCCTATGACCGGATGGGCCTGAGCTTTGAGCAGCACGCGGCCGACAGCGCGTACAACGCCCATTACGACAGGCCCGCGGTGCTGGCCGCGCTAGGACCGGTCACCGGCCGGCGGGTGTTGGATGCCGCGTGCGGCCCCGGCCTGTACCTGGGAGAGCTGCTGGAGCGAGGGGCCGAGGTCACAGCCTTCGATGCGAGCCCGGTCATGGTGAGCCTGGCCAGGCAGCGCACGGCGGGCCGGGCGCGGATCGACCAGGCGGCGCTCGGGCAGCCGCTGCCCTACCGCGATGGCGCGTTCGACCTCATCGTCTGCGCGCTGGCTATTCACTACGCCAGCGACCGCGCGGCCGCATTCGCCGAGTTCTGCCGCGTCCTGCGCCCCGGCGGGGCAGCGGTGGTATCGACGCAGCACCCGGTCATGGACTGGCTGCGCAAAGGCGGCTCCTACTTCCAGGTCACCCT
>DASYXX010000088.1:0-2702 GCA_035934395.1 Streptosporangiaceae bacterium | reverse complement strand
TTCATCGCCGCGCCAGCGCTCAACCCCGGCTGGTACATGTACCAGTTCCAGAGCTGCGACTGACCCTGCCAACCCGGGGGGAGGGTTTTGCCCCGCGGGTAAAGACGCCCAGGACTTGGCTGGCCGCCCGCGGCAGCCCGGACGTGCTCCGGGCCCGGCCGCGAGCGGGCGCGGGTGGCTGGAGCCGCTGGCCGGGTGCGGGCAGGATGGCGGGATGCCGGTCCGGTTTCCCGCCGCGCTGCGGCCGGGCGATCGCGTGGGGGTGACGTCGCCGTCGAGCGGGGTCGCGGCGCGGCATCGGGCGTGCCTGGAGTTCGCGCCGAGTTCGCCGTGCCCGGGATCCAGCAGCCGGTCAACGTGTCGGCCTATGATGCCCGGGGAAAGCTGGTCGCCAGCACACCCTGACCAGCGGTGCACACTCCGGCCTGCACGCCGTTACCAGGTTCGATTGTCAGGCCGGTCCCGGCCAGGCAGCCGTCGATCAGGCGGGGCCGGTGCCGGATCTTCGTCAGCTTGCGCTTGACGATGCGGACCAGGCCGTCCAGGTCAGCGGCGGCGAAGTTGACCATGGCCCGCCTGAGCAGCGACCAGATCCCCTCGGGGGATTAAGGTCGGGCGCGCACGCGGGCAGCCGGCAGACCCGCAGCATTGCGTGTTTTCCGCGGCGAAGTCCGCCAGTTCCGGGGCCAGGTGGGTGTTGAGGTTGTCCCAGCACCACACCAGCGGGGCGGACAGGCTGCGGTGGGCGGCGATGATCAGGTCCCGGTAGTCCTGCCAGGTGAACCCCTTGGCCTCGCCCTTGCGGCGACGGTACACGCGCAGCTGGTAGAACAGGTGCGGCCGGTCGCCGGGCCGGTAGCACGCCACCCCCGCGATGCTGACCCGCCCGCCGCCCGCGCCGCGCACCTTCACCACCGGGCGGGCCCGCGCCGGGCCCAGGTGCGTCCCCTCGGCGGGCTCAGCCCCTGGCCTGCCTCGTCCTCGAACATGACTGGCGAGAGGCGGCGCGGAGTTCATGGCGGGTCGTTTCGAAGCTGGGCGATGATCTTGGTGAGCGCGGAGCGGAGGTGGTCCAGTTCGGCGGCGGTGAGGGTAGCCGTGGCGTGCCGCTCCAGCGCGTCGCGGGCGTCGCGGACCGGTTCGCGCGCCGACCGGGCGAGGGGGGAGAGGTACAGGCGCACCAGGCGCGCATCCGCCGGGTCGGGCCTGCGGATCACCAGGCCGGCTTCCTCCATGCGAGTCGCGGTGTTGACGATGGTGGGAGTCGCGGCGTCGAGGCGGCGGGCGATCTCGCCGGGGGTAAGCCCGTCCTGCTGCCAGAGCACCGTCAGCACGATGTGCTGGCCGACCCGGACGCCGTGCCGGGTCATCGCCTCGTCGGCGGCTTCCCGGAGCAGCTTGGCAGCCTGGGTGAACAGGGCAAGCAGGTCGGCCATCCCCGTACCATATCGCTAGCACGCTAGCGATATGCTACGGTGCACATGTCATTAGCATGCTAGCGAGCTGAGGTCGGGATGATCCACTGACCGGCGGCCCGGGGTTCACCGGGGCACTGCCCGGCCTCCCGCGATGGCATAGCTTGCGCGTCCTGATCTTGGGCGCGGCCCGGCAAGACCGACGAAAGGATCGCGATGAGCGAGTTCACCGTCACCCGCACCCTGAGCGCCCCGCGTGAGCGGGTCTGGCAGGTCCTCACCCAGCCCGGCCACTTCGAAGGCTGGCTGCCCGCCAGGCCGGGGACGGCGGTGCTGGACGTGCGGACCGGAGGGTCCTGGCGGGCAACCGTTACCTCCGCCGAGGGGGATCAGATCGCGCTGACCGGCCGCTACGACGAGGTGTCCGAGCCGGGCCGCCTGGTGATGACGGTCCCCGGCGATGTGGTTACCGCGATCACCCTGACCACAGCACCCGACGGCGCCACGCAGATCGCCTACGCTTTCGACGTCGATGAGTCCATGCATGCCATGGTCACAGACAGTGTCGATGAGGTCCTCGGCCGGGTTGCCACGGTCCTGGCCGGGACCGCGTAGGAGGCAGGCCGTGTACGCCGACATCAACGGCTTGAAGATGTTCTACGAGATCGGTGGCACGGCAGACCCCGCCGGGGTCCCGGTCGTGCTGCTGCATGGCGCGATCTCCGCGACCGGAACCTCATTCGGGCCCCTGCCGGACCTGCTGGCACAAACCCGTCAGGTCATCGCCGTGGAGCAGCAAGGCCATGGCCGCACCGCCGACACCGGCCGGCCCATGTCGGTCCGGGCGATGGCCGATGACACCCTGGCCCTGCTGGCCCACCTGGGCATCGGCCGGGCTGACCTGTTCGGTTATAGCCTGGGCGCGGGCATCGCGCTGAACCTCATCACCAACCACCCCGCGGTGGTCCGCAAGGCCGTGCTCGCATCGGTGACCTACGACAAGACCGGCCTGCACCCGGAAATGTCCGGCGGGCCAGAATCCGGGGAGTCCGCCGACGCGCCCGGACGCGACCTGCAGGCTCCCTTCGAGCAGGAATACCGGGCGCTGGCCCCCGACCCAGATCACTGGCCGGCCCTGCTGGCCAAGGTCCAGGCGATGGAAATGCCCGAGATCACCCCGCAGGCCATCACCGCGATCGACGTCCCCATCCTGCTGATCATCGGCGACAGCGACATCGTCACACCCGAGCACGCGGTGGCCATGTTCCGGCGGCTCGGCGGAGGAGT
>DASYXX010000083.1:0-2592 GCA_035934395.1 Streptosporangiaceae bacterium | reverse complement strand
GGTGCGCCTCGGCACGCAGCTCGGCGTGGACGAGGCGGTTCTGCTCGGCGCGCTCGCGCACGGCAGCGCCGCGAGCCGGGCCCTGGCCGGCGCCGAGGCGCGGGGGTCGGTCGCGCTGTTCACCGAGGCCGTGGCCGGCTTCCTCGGCAAGGACCTGGAGGTCGCGGCCGAAGTCGCCGCCGGCCTTGGCGCGGACCTCGGCGCGATCGGCGCCCTGATCACGTCGCAGACCACCTGAGCGCCTGCACCTGCCGGAACCGCGGCCCGGCCCGCAGCGTCAGCTCATCCAGCAGCCCGATCTGCCCCAGAGCGCCGGGCGCCCTATACAGCCGCCGGGCAAGCCGCGAACGCGGTCGTGAAAGATAAGTGGCGGCAGGGGCGATGAGAGGTGACATCCGTCCGCCGGACGGTCCAGAGCCTTCGAGGATGCCACGTTGATGGTCGCCTGGCAGAGTGGCAGAGCGGAACCTCCTCCGCACGAGCGGGATATCGGTCGATCCATGGACGCCCCGGAGGTGTTCGCGGTCGTCTTCGACCGGCACTTTCACGAGATCCACGGGTATGTCGCGCGCCGCCTGGGCACGTCGGCGGCGGATGACATCGCCGCTGACACGTTCCTGATCGCGTACCGCAAGCGGGCCAGCTATGACGAAACGGCCGGCAGCGTCCGTGCCTGGCTCTACGGGATAGCGACCCGGCAGATCAGCCGTCACCGCCGGGACGAGATGCGCACCTACCGCGCCATGCGGCGAGCCGCGGGCAGCCCGCTGGCCGAGGACCACGCCGCGGACAACACCGAGCTCGTGGCCGACCGCGTGACGGCGCTCACCGCGCGCCGCGACCTGGCGGTCGCGCTGGCGGCCCTGTCGCCCGGGGATCGCGACGTGCTCCTGCTCGTCGCGCTCGCAGGACTGAGCCACGCGGAGGTCGCCGCGGCGCTCAGGATTCCCTACGGGACGGTCGGCTCCCGGCTCAGCCGGGCACGCAAGAAGCTCCGCGCCGCGCTCGGCGCGCACCACCCGGCCGCGTAGCAGCAGCGGCGGCACCAGCAACAGGAGGAATGGGAATCATGGACGAGCTGCACATGGTGCGCGAGCTGCTGCCGCAGGCACCGCCGCCCACCAGAGAGATCACCGCTGCCGCGCGGGCGCGGCTGTTTTCCGGCGAGACCAGCGTCCCGCGTTGCGAGCGGCCTGCCGGCGGACACCGGCGTCCGCGCTGGCGGCGGTACGGGCTGAGCCTCCCGCTCGTGGCGGGGGCAGCGGCCGTCTCGGTACTGCTCGCTACCTCGGGCCAGCTGGCCAGCACCGGCCATCCCGCGGCCGGCGGACTGAGGAGTTCGCCGGCGACCGGGAAGGCGAACGTGCCGTCCGCGCAGGCCATCCTGCTCGCCGCCGCGACGAGCGCCGCGAAGCAGGCCCCGCCAGCCATGGGTAAGTACTGGCGGGTGGCTACAACGAGCATGGACATTCTCGTGGCCGGGTCGAAGGCCCACCCCTACGACATGGTCGAGATGTCGACGCAGGACAACGCGTCGGCCAGGGTGGCAGGCCAGCCGCTCAAGTGGGTGAGCCAGTACCTCGGGGCGACGCCGGCGACATCACGCGACGCGGCGGCCTGGCGAGCCGATGGGTCGCCCACGCACGGGCGCGATCGTGTCCTGGCCCCAGGGGGCAGGGTTATCTTCTTGCCCAGATTCGCCCCCAGCTCTCCGGACGCGTTCCAGATGCCGAACCCGGACGGGGCGGTCGCGTATGCGGTGGGCGATGGAACCCCGCTCACCACCAGGCAGCTGGCCGCGTTTCCCTCCGACCCGGCCAAGCTCAAGGCCCTGATGATCCGCTACGTGAACTATGACTACCGGGGCGCCGGGGGCGTCGGCACCCCGACCGCCGGGTCGATGGACGAGAACCTCATGGCCGAGGCGATCAACCTCCTGCAAGCTCCCCTGCCGCCGGCGGTCGAGTCGGCCGTTTACCGGGTCATGGCCGGGCTGCCCGGGTCGAGGACGCTCGGCCTCACGCGCGATCCCCTCGGCCGCAGTGGCTACGGGATCGCCTACACCAGCGAGAACAGCCTTCCGCAGGGCATGCAGGGCCAGCTTCCGCGGGGCATGCAGGGCCAGTCGGTGCTGTTCGTGGATCCGTCATCGGGCAAGCTGCTGGCGACCGAGGTCATCGTGACGACGCCTGGCACCGGGATCGTGCGATACAACCCGTGCCGGGGGGGCAACCCCCGCGCGCCGGGGTGCATCCAGCCCTTCAGCTACGGCACGCGCCACCAGGGCCAGGTCTGGTCGTACACCGTGATCAAGGTTGCGGCCTGGACGAACACTCTGCCGCCGAGCTGATCCTCGAAGTCGCGAAGGTCCTCGCGGTCGCGGTGACCGACAGGCGGTCGCCGCGACCGGAGTCGCGCAGCTCCACCCGGCCGAGCCCGTCGTGCACGCGAGCGCTGGCGACGACCGGCCCGGCGCGCACCGCCTGCAGGTAGCGCAGCCCGAGCGAGCACAGCGTGTCCGCCGGGGCCAGGGACAGCACCGCCTCCTCGGCGGCCAGCGCGATCAGCCCGCCGTTCAGGGAGTTGGACGAG
>DASYXX010000077.1:0-7651 GCA_035934395.1 Streptosporangiaceae bacterium | reverse complement strand
GGTGCGCCTCGGCACGCAGCTCGGCGTGGACGAGGCGGTTCTGCTCGGCGCGCTCGCGCACGGCAGCGCCGCGAGCCGGGCCCTGGCCGGCGCCGAGGCGCGGGGGTCGGTCGCGCTGTTCACCGAGGCCGTGGCCGGCTTTCTCGGCAAGGACCTGGAGGTCGCGGCCGAAGTCGCCGCCGGCCTTGGCGCGGACCTCGGCGCCATCGGCGCCCTGATCACGTCGCTGACCACCCGCGGCCGAACGTCCTAGCGGTCGCGGTGACCGACAGGCGGTCGCCGCGACCGGAATCGCGCAGCTCCACCTGGCCGAGCCCGTCGTGCACGCGAGCGGTGGCGACGACCGGCCCGGCGCGCACCGCCTGGAGGTAGCGCAGCCCGAGCGAGCACAGCGTGTCCGCCGGGGCCAGGGACAGCACCGCCTCCTCGGCGGCCAGCGCGATCAGCCCGCCGTTCAGGGAGTTGGACGAGTTCAGGCCGTCCTCGGAGCGGGGGAGCACCGCCACCCCCGGGCCCCGGCGCTCGCAGCCCGCCCGCTGCGCGAACGGCATCGCCAGCCGTCCGTCCGCCTGCGGAGCGTCGCTTACGCCCCGCAGCCTGGCCGCCGGGTCCGGCGCGGCCATGAACGACCCGGCGCCGATCGCGACCAGCTCCCCGCGCTCCGTGGTGAACTCGACGCTCGCGACGAACACCGAGCGCCCGGCCTTGGCGATCCGGCCGACGCCCCGTATCACCCCCGCGGCCGGCGCCGGACGGTAGAGGTGCACGTCGAGCTCGAGCGTGACCGGTACCCGGGGGGCCATGGCGTCCACGGCCAGCAGCCCGGCCAGGTTGTCGGCCCAGGTGGCCAGGATCGAGGTGCGCAGGTGCGCGGTGGCCGGCACGTGCATCTCCGGCGTGACCAGCGCCATGCCGTGGATCTCGTCGCCGGCCCTCCTGGTCGCGAAGCCAAGCTCGGTGAGGATGTGCCGCCCGGCGTCCACGCTCACGGAACGGGAGCCAACTCGGCCCGCTCGCCCCAGCGGTCGAGGAACGCGACCTCGGACAGCGGGCGGCGGCGGACGGGTCCGTGGTTCCCCCGGGGCCAGCCCACCACGATGTGCCCGGCGAGCATCCAGTCGTCGGGCACGCCGACGGCCTCGCGAAGCAGCGGCTCGCCTCCGTACGACGCCCAGCTGGTAAGGCACGCCCCCAGTCCCAGGGCGCGCGCGGCCAGCAGGAAGTTCTGCATCGCCGGGAAGATCGAGCCCCCGAGCAGGAGCTCTGACGCCTGGGGGAAGCGCCGCTGGGTGAACAGCACGGACGTGAACTCACCCGCGCGATCGTGGAGCTCGTACGTCGCGCGGTTGGTCCTGCCGCGGCGGCTGTCGTCGTGCTCGGCGGGACGGGTCATCCCGTAAACGGGTTCGATCACCTTGAGGGCCTGGGCGGCCGCCCGCGCCACGACGGCGCGCAGCTCCGGTGACCGGAGGACGACGAAGCGCCATTCCTGCGCGTTCGCGCCCGACGGCGCCCATGTCGCGGCCCGGAGGCATCGGGCGAGGGTCGCGTCGTCGACCGGCCGGTCGGTGAACCGGCGGATCGTCCGGGCCGTCGACATCACGGTCCAGACGTCGGTGGCTGGGCAGCTCATTCCTGCCAATGGTAACGGCGTTCTCAGGCTCGCAGTAGGGCGGCGGCGAACCCGCGGTGCAGGTGCTGCGGCGCCGGCTCGTTGCGACCGAACACGACCGCGTCGAGCAGGCCGGTCCGGACACCGGGCTCGGTCCGCCCGGCGACCCAGAAATCCTCGCCGTCGACGACCGTCTCGCAGATCCACGGCGCCATGTCCACCGCCTTCGCGCGTTCCTCATCGCTCAGGCCGGGGCGGAGATAGGCCGTGTGCACGACCTCTGACTTGTCGGGCGCGACCGGCAGGATCTGCCACAGCTCGGCGTGCCGGCAGTCGAAGGTCAGGCTGGTGTTCGGGAACAGCGCGTACTGGAGGCTGATGTGCTGCGACACGTCGCCCCAGTCCGACTCCGGGAGGTCCCGCAGTTCCTTGATCGACTTCAGTGCCGAGCAGTTGCGCAGATGCGGCCCGAAGGCGTCGAAGGTCAGCACGCCGCCGTAGGCGTAGCTGGCCAGCGTCCGCCGGTGCAGGAAGTTGAAGTGATAATTTTCCCTGAACGTATCCAGGGTGACCTTCCAGTTGGCGTTGACCCGGTGGACGTGCGGCTCGCCGTGCGGCTGCCAGTCCGCGAAGTCGAGCATGGCCAGCTCGTCGGCAAGCCCCGGACCCAGGTAGTCGGCGATGTCAACCGCCAGACCGGGCCGTAGGCGGCCGACGATCAGCCCGTAGCCCTCGGCGACCGGCAGCTCCACGAGACCCTTCTGTTCGCGGCACATCCCCTCGAACGCCTCGGCGACGGGCACCGCGATCAGCCGGCCCTCGAGGTCGTAGCACCAGGCGTGGAACGGGCAGGTGAAGTTCGTCGCCTGGCCAGCCCCGTCGGCGATCCGCACGCCGCGATGGCGGCAGACGTTGGCCAGCGCGCGCACGCGCCCTTGCGCGTCCCTGGTCAGCAGGACCGGCGTGCCGGCGAGGTCGACGGCCCGGAACGTCTCCGGCGCCGGCAGCGCGCCGGACAGGCAGAACACGAGCGGCTGGTCACGGAACAGGACCTCGACCTCCCGCTCGTGGTGTGCCCCCGAGTAGACGTCGGTCGGCAGCTCCATCACGTCGTCGGCGAGGTCGGTCGTGCGGTGCTCGATGTGGTCAAGCAACCGCCGTGCCAGGCTCCGCTCCAGGGCTTCCTTGTCCACCGTTACACTCCCCACGACCTGGATCAGCCGTTCCGCCCAGTTTAGGCAGTGATTGTTTACTCATCAAGCGCGCGGTGCGGTCGCGCGATGCGGACGTCGCGCAGCTAGAAAGTAATCGCTCACCCTGTTAAAGTGACGGTAACATACGCGGTCGCCCGATCTGATCAGGTAGGGAACTCGATGGAGACGGCACTCCCCGACGACTGGTGCCTGCACCACTTCGACCATCTCGCCCCGGAGCTGGCCGCGACCCTGCCGGACACCATGGCGCGCATGCGCGGGCTGTGCCCGGTCGCCCGCAGCGACAGGCACGGCGGCTTCTGGGTGGTGAGCAGGTACGAGGACGCGCTCAGCGTGGCCCAGAACTGGGAGGCGTTCAGCTCCGCGCACGGCCTGGCGATCCTCCCGTCGAACGGCGTCGTCCGCAACCTCCCGGTCGAGACCGACCCGCCGGAGCACCGCGTCTACAAGCGCCTGATCAACCCCTACTTCACTCCCGCCGCCGTGGCACCGTGGGAGCAGCCGACGCGTGCTCTCGTGACCAGCCTCATCGACGGCTTCATCGAGGACGGAACCTGCGAGTTCATGGACGCCTTCGCCCGGCCGCTGCCCAGTCTGGCGTTCTTCGACCTCGCGATCCACGCGCCCGCCGAGGACCTGGAGCGGGTCGCGCACCTGGCGTCGAGGTCGTCGACGCCCAACGCACCCGACGGGCGCGAGTGCTGGCTGGGCCTTTATGCCTGGATAAAGGAGTTCATAACGCAGCGACGCGGGGCACGACCCCGGGGCGACGTTGTGGACGCGGTGCTGAACGCCAGCGTCGACGGGCGGCCCCTCACCGACGACGAGATCATCGGCACGGTGCAGCTGCTCATTCTCGGCGGGCTGGAGACCACGGCCGGGGCGCTGGGGCTGATGCTGATCAGGTTCTGCAACCAGCCCGAGATCCCCGCGCTGCTGCGCAGCAGACCGGAGCTGATGTCCAGGGCCGTCGAGGAGCTGCTACGGCTCGAGCCCTCGTTCGTCTCGATCGGCCGCACCGCCGTGCGCGACGCCGAGCTCGACGGCCACCAGATCAAAAAGGGCGACAAGGTGCTGATCCACTGGGCCTCGGCCAACCGGGACCAGGCGGAGTTCGGCAACCCCGACGCCTTCGAGCCCGACCGCGAGCGGAACCGGCACCTGAGCTTCGGCGTTGGCCCGCACCGCTGCGCGGGCTCGAACCTTGCCCGCCTGAACCTGCGGGTCGCCCTGGAGGAGCTGGTCCGGCGCCTCGGCGACCTCAGGCTCCAGGACGGGGCGGACATCGGCTATCACGCCGGCCTGACCCGCTCGCCCCTCACGCTGCCGATCGCGTTCACGCCCGGCCCGCGGATCGGCCCCGGCTAGCGCGAGAGCGAGTTATGCCGGAAGATGAGAACCTGATTTCCGTGGGTTAGGGGAGACCATGGCCGAGCGGACGCTCCTCGCTAACGCGCAGTTGCTCGCCTGCTCCGGCGGCCCGGACGAGAAGCCGTTCGACGGTGACGTCCTGATCGAGGGCAACCGTATCGCGCGGGTCGCGGCGGGCCGGCTCGACGTCGACGCCGCGTCGGCGCGGGTGGTCGATCTGGACGGGGCCACGGTCCTGCCCGGCCTGGGCGACGCGCACACGCACATCAGCTGGCCGCTGGACTTCGAGTTCGACCATGCCGCGGTCGCGGCGACGCCGGCCGGGCGGCACATGCTCGACGTCGCGGCGGTGACCAGGACGTTCCTGGAGAGCGGCTACACGCTCATCATCAGCGCGGGGGTGACCCAGCCGCTCGACGACGTGCTCGCCAAGGACGCGATCGACCGGGGGCTGATCCCGGGCCCGCGCATCGTGCCCGGCGGGGCGCAGATCGCGGAGAAGGGCGGGCTCGGGGCCGACGGCGGCATGATGGACGTCGCCGCTGACGCCGGCGAGCTCCGCGAGATCGTCGCCCGCCAGTGCGAGCTGGGGGCGCGGGCGCTCAAGCTGTTCGTCTCCGGCGACGGCATCGTGCCGGAGCACCCGTCCGACGACGTCTACTTCAGCGACGAGATGCTGCTCGCCGCCGTCGAGGAGGCGGACAGGCACGGCGCGTTCCTCACCGTCCACGCCCGCGGTTCGGCGAGCGTCGCGATGGCCGCGCGCACCGGCGTCCGGATCATCCATCACGGGTGCTTCCTGGACGGCGAGGCGCTGCGCGAGCTCGAGGCCAGGCGCGACGACGTCTGGGTGTGTCCCGGGCTCCATTACCTGTACGCGATGGTGAGCGGTCACGCCGAGCCGTGGGGCATGACGCCAGAGAGGATCGACGCGGCGGGCTATCGCGACGAGCTCGCGGCCCAGGTGGACGCGCTGCACATGCTGAGGGCGTCCGGTATCGCGATCCTGGCCGGCGGCGACTTCGGCCACCAGTGGACGCGTCACGGCACCTACGCCGCCGAGCTGCAGCGGTACGTCGAGCTGGTCGGCATGACGCCGGCGGAGGCGATCCAGACGGCGACCCGGAACGTGGGGCGGGCCGCCGGGCTCGACACCGGCGAGATCCGCGAGGGTTTCCTGGCCGACCTGCTCGTCGTCGACGGCGATCCCAGCTCGGACGTGACCGTGCTGCAGCAGCCCCGCCTCCGCCGGGCCGTGATCAAGGACGGCACGTTCGCCTACGTGAACCCAGAGCGGTATCCGTGACGGAGACCATCCAGCGGACGGGGGCCGGAACGATCCTGTCCGGCGTCGAGACGCTGGTGCGCCTGCTCGTGCTGCGGCAGCAGCTCGACGAGCGGGACGGCCTCACCACGGCCACGATGGTCTCCGGGTATCCCGGGTCGCCGCTGGGCGGCTTCGACCTGGCCCTGGAGAGCATGGGCGACGTCCTCGCCGCGCACCGGATCATCCATCGGCCCGGGCTCAACGAGGAGCTCGCCGCCGCGACCGTCTGGGGCAGCCAGATGGGAGCGGTCACCGGGTACGACGGCGTCGACGGCGTGGCCGGAGCATGGTACGGGAAGGGCCCGGGCCTGGATCGATGCGGTGACGCGCTCAGGCACGCGAACGCGATGGGATCCGGCCCGAACGGCGGCGTGGTCATGTTCTGCGGCGACGACCCGACGGCCAAGTCGTCCACGCTGGCGTGCGACAGCCAGTACACGTTCCAGGACGCGTGCGTCCCCGTGCTGTACCCGGGGGATCAGCAGGACGTGCTCGACCTGGGGGTGCACGCGTTCCGGCTGTCGAGGTACGCGGGATCGTGGGCCGGGCTGAAGATCGTCACCGCGGTCGCCGACGGCACCGGCACCGTCGACCTTGATCCCGCCCGGCACTCCCCGGCCGACCCGGGCGACGTGATCATTGACGGCCGGCCGTGGCGCCATCAGCCGCTCGCGACGATCGGCCCCCACGCGCTGCCCGACCAGGAGGCGCTGGTGGTGGACCGGCGGCTGCGTGCCGTCCGGGCCTACGCGCGGCGCAACGGCCTCGACCGCGTCGTGGGCGTCCCAGGCGCGCGCCTCGGCGTGATCTGCGCGGGCAAGACGTACTTCGACGTGCTCCAGGCCCTTGCCGATCTCGGGGTTCGTGACCTGGCCGGCGTCGGCATCCGGGTCCTGAAGCTGGGCATGACCTACCCGCTCGTGGAGGAGACCGTTCTCGATTTCGCGGCGTCAGCCGGCGAGATCGTGGTCATCGAGGAGAAGCGGCCGTTCGTCGAGACGCAGCTTCGCGCCATCCTGCACGAGGCCGGGAGCCAGGTCCCCGTGCTCGGCAAGCGCGACCGCTCCGGGCGGGCCCTCGCGCCCTCGGTCGGCGAGCTGGACCCGGCCGCGGTGGCCGCGATCCTCACCCGGGTCCTGCCCGCGCTCGCCCCCCGCCGCGCCGCGGCCCCGGCGACGCCGAAGACTGTGTTGGCGCCAGGGGGGACGACCCCCCTTCAACCCCCCGAGAAGACCATCGGACTGCCGTTGCTCCCGCCGCGGGCGCCGGCGTTCTGCAGCGGGTGCCCGCACAACCGGTCCACGGTGGTCCCGGCCGGCGCGCTGGTCGGCGGCGGCGTCGGCTGCCACGGGATCATGTACTTCGAGGCGCGGCACCAGGGAATGACGAGCCTGCCGCCGCCGCCGATGGGCGCCGAGGGCGTCGGCTGGATCGGCCTGTCGCCGTTCGTCGCGCAGCCCCACGTCATCCAGAACCTGGGCGACGGCACCCTGAGCCATTCCGGGACGCTGGCCATCCGCGCCTGCGTCGCCGCCGGGGTCGACATAACATTCAAGATCCTTTATAACGCGGCCGTGGCCATGACGGGCGGTCAGGACGTCACCGGGCTGATGGATGTCCCCGCGATGACCAGGGCGCTCGAGGCCGAGGGCGTCAGGAAGATCGTCGTCTGCGCGGAGGACCCAAAGCGCTACGGCGGCCGGGCGCGCTGGGCCCCTGGGACACATGTAGTGGGGCGCGACCGGCTCCCTGACGTGCAGGAGGAGCTCCGGCGCGTTCGGGGCGTCACGGTGATCATCTACGATCAGCGGTGCGCGGCGCAGGCGCGCCGGCTGCGCAAGCGCGGCCTGCTGGCCGAGCCGCCGCACCGGGTGGTCATCAACGAGGCCGTCTGCGAGGGCTGCGGCGACTGCAACGTGAAGAGCAACTGCCTGTCCGTGCTGCCCCTTGACACGGAGTTCGGCGAGAAGCGGCAGATCCACGACTCGTCCTGCAACCGCGACTACACGTGCCTGGAGGGCGACTGCCCGTCGTTCGTGACGATCACCCCGAGACGACGCGGGCGGCGCGGGGGAGGTGGTCGTCCCCCCGGGCTAGCACGGCGCGGGTCGTCAGCGCAGCCCGGTC
>DASYXX010000672.1:0-5339 GCA_035934395.1 Streptosporangiaceae bacterium | reverse complement strand
GCAGATCAGCCGGCGCCCGCTGCGGCAGGCCGGGCCGATCCTGTACCGGCGGAAGTGGTGAGGCGGCGAAGCCGATGACAGCCGCGACGGCCGGCCGGAGGTCGGCCCGAGCGGATGGCACGCGGGGGGGTCTGGGGGGGTCGTCCCCCCGAGGCCAACACAGTCCTCACCGGATCGCCAGGTCGCTGCGCAGCGGGCGGCCCTGGATCGCGCGCCACACGTTCGCCGGCGTGAGCGGCATGTCCGCGTGCCGCACCCCGAACGGCCGCAGCGCGTCGATCACCGAGTTGACCACGGCGGGCGGCGAGCCGACGGTCGCGGCCTCCCCGATCCCCTTCGCGCCGACCGGGTGGTGCGGCGACGGCGTGACGGTCGCGCCGAGCTCCCAGGACGGGCATTCGACGGAGGTGGGCAGCAGGTAGTCCATGAACGAGCCGCCCAGGCAGTTGCCCAGCTCGTCGAACGCGACGACCTGCATGAGCGCCATGCCGAGGCCGTCCGCGAGCCCGCCGTGCACCTGCCCCTCGACGATCATCGGGTTGATCTGCACCCCGCAGTCGTCGACCGCGATGAACCTGCGGATCTGCACCTGGCCGGTGCCGGGGTCCACGTCGGTCACGCAGATGTACGCCCCGAACGGGTAGGTGAGGTTGGGCGGGTTGTACACGGTCTCCGCGTCCAGGTGGCCCTCCACGCCGTCGGGAAGCTCCAGCGCGGAACGGGCCGCCATCGCGATCTCGGCGATGGTGTGGCCCTGCTCCGGGTCGCCGCGGACCTGCCACCGGCCCTCGGCCCACTCCAGGTCGTCCGGTGACGCCTCCAGCATCGCGGCGGCGACGATCCTGGCGCGCTCGCGTACCTTGCGCGCGACCACGACGGCGGCCGCGCCCGAGACCGGCGTCGACCGGGAGCCGTAGGTGCCCAGCCCGAACGGCGTCCGGTCGGTGTCGCCGTGCACCACCTCGACGTCGTCCGGTGACATGCCCAGCTCGTGGGCGACGATCTGCGCGAACGTCGTCTCGTGCCCCTGCCCCTGGGTCTGGCAGGAGATCCCGAGCACCGCCTTGCCCGTCGGGAACACCCGCAGCTCCGCGCCGTCGGCCATGCCGAGCCCGAGGATGTCCATGTGCTTGCGCGGGCCGGCCCCCACGCCCTCGGTGAAGAAGCTGAGCCCGATGCCCATGTACTCGCCGCGCTGCCGCTTCTCCGCCTGCTCGCGGCGCAGCTCGGGGTAGCCGGCGATGTCCATGGCGACCTGCAGCGCCCGGGGGTAGTCGCCGGAGTCGTACTCCCAGCCCGTCGGGCAGGTGTAGGGAAACTGCTCGGGGCGAAGCAGGTTCTTCATCCGCAGCTCCGCGGGGTCCATGTCGAGCTCGCGGGCCAGCAGGTCGACCATCCGCTCCACCAGGTAGACCGCCTCGGTGATGCGGAACGAGCACGCGTACGCGACGCCGCCGGGGGCCTTGTTGGTGTACACGCCGGTGACCGCGCAGTGCGCGGCCTGCAGGTCGTAGGAGCCGGTGAAGATGTGGAAGAACCCCGCAGGGAACTTGGTCGGCTGCGCCGAGCCGTTGAACGCGCCGTGGTCGGCCAGCACCCGCGCGCGGAGCCCCAGGATCCGGCCGTCCGACGTCGCGGCGATCTCCCCGTGCATGTGGTAGTCGCGCGCGAACGTCGTGGACATCAGGTTCTCGGACCGGTCCTCGACCCACTTGACCGGCTTGCCGGTGACGATGGACCCGACGATCGCGCAGATATACCCCGGGTAGATCGGGACCTTGTTGCCGAAGCCGCCGCCGATGTCCGGGGAGATGATCCGGATCTTGTGCTCGGGCAGGCCGGCGACCAGCGCGTAGAGGGTGCGGTGCGCGTGCGGGGCCTGGGTCGTGCACCACACGGTCAGCTTCCCGCTCAGCGGGTCCATGTCGGCCACCGCGCCGCAGGTCTCCAGCGGGGCCGGATGGGACCGCGGGTAGAGCATGTCCTGCGTCACCACCACGTCCGCGGCGGCGAACACCGCGTCGGTGGCGGCGCGGTCGCCCGCCTCCCAGTCGAAGATGTGGTTGTCCTGCCTGCCCGCCAGGTCGTCGCGGATCACCGGGGCCCCGGCGTCCAGGGCTTTCGTGGCGTCGATCACCACGGGCAGCGGCTCGTACTCGACGGCGATCAGCTCCAGCGCGTCACGCGCGGAGTACCGGTCCTCGGCGACCACGAAGGCCACCTCCTGGCCCTGGAACCGCACCTTGTCCGTGGCCAGCACGGCCTGCACGTCGCGGGAGAGCGTCGGCATCCAGGCGAGCTTGAAGCCCTCGAGCGTCTGCCCGGTGAGAACGGCCCGCACCCTGGGATGGGCCTGCGCCGCCGCGGTGTCGATCGAGACGATCCTGGCGTGCGCGAGCGGGCTGCGCAGGACCGCGCCGTGGAGCATCCCCGGCAGCTGGATATCGTCGACGAACTGGCCCCGGCCGCGGATGAACCGCGCGTCCTCCTTGCGCTTCAGCGGGCCGTAGGAACCACGTCCGTTATGACTATTGGTTTTGATCATTGTCCTCCGCGTGTTTGGCCGCCCAGAGCACGGAACGGACGATGTTCTCGTAGCCGGTGCACCGGCAGACCTGGCCGGACAGCGCCTCGCGGATCTGCTCCGGCGACGGGTTCGGGTTGTGGTCGAGCAGCCACCGGGCGGTCAGCATCATGCCCGGCGTGCAGAACCCGCACTGCAGCCCGTGGCACTCGGCGAAGCCCTGCTGGACCGGGTCGAGCACGCCGTCGCGCTCCAGGCCCTCCACGGTGAGCACCCGGCGCCCGTCCGCCATGGCCGCGAGCACCGTGCACGACTTGACCGGCAGGTCATCCAGCCAGACCACGCAGGCTCCGCAGTTGGAGGTGTCGCAGCCCCAGTGCGAGCCGGTGAGGCCGAGGTGATCGCGCAGGAAGTGGATCAGCAGCAGCCGCGGCTCGACCTCCCGCGCGTAGTCGGCGCCGTTGACGTTCATATTTATCTGCATGCTCAGCCGACCTGGCCACGCGCCCGGTCCAGCGCCCGGCGCAGCGCGCGCACGGTGAGCTCCCGGGCGAGGTGCCGCTTGTAGTCGGCCGGCCCGCGCTGGTCCGAGCTCGGACGGCAGTGCTCGGCCGCGATCTCGCCGGCCCGGGCCAGGGTCGCCTCGGTGGCCGGCGCCCCGCGCAGCATTTCCTCGGCCTCGGCCGCGGCGAAGTTGCGCGCGCCCACCGCGGCGAGGCCGATCCCGGCCTCGGCGATCGTCACGGTGCCCCCTCGGCGGGACGACTGCTCCTGACCGTCCCGATCACGAGAACCGGAAAGCCAGACGGCCGCGGCGGCCGCCCCGATCGGCCAGTCACCGACCCGGCGCAGCACCTTCTCGTAGGCGCTGCCGCAGCCCGGCCTGATCGCGATCCGGATCTCGGTCAGCAGCTCGCCGGGCGCGACGACGGTCTCGTACGGCCCGGTGAAGAACTCGCGGGCGGGCACCGTGCGGCTGCCGTCCGGGCCGCGGATGACCATGCTGGCCTTGAGCGCCGCGAACGCCGCGGACAGGTCCTCGGACGGGTCGGCCTGGCATAGCGAGCCGCCGATCGTGCCCCAGTTGCGCACCACGGGATCGGCGATCACCTTCTCGGCGTCGTGCAGGATCGCGAAGTGCTCCCCGGCGACCGCCGAGTCCAGCAGCTGCGCGTGCCTGGTCAGCGCCCCGATCTGGAGCTCAGACCCGGTCTCCCCGGCCCGGTTCTGATCAGCACGGGCTGCCACCCGGATGTAGCAGAGCTCGGTGAGCCGGTTGATGTCGACCAGGGTCTCCGGCTGCGCGAGCCGGAGCTTCATCATCGGGATCAGGCTGTGCCCCCCGGCCAGGATCCGGGCTTCCGGGCCGAACCTGGCCAGCAGGGCGATCGCGTGCTCGACGCTGGTTGCCCTCTCGTACTCGACGTACGCCGGAACCTGCAACACGGCCTCCCCGCGTGAACGCGCCCTGGCACGCCCAATGAGTCTACGAGCGGGCGGATACTAGGGGAGTTATGACCCTTACCCAGCTCAACGCGTTCGTGCTGGTCGCCCGCCTCGGCTCGGTGACCGCAGCGGCGAACGCGCTTGGCGTCAGCGAGCCCGCGGTGTCCCAGGCGCTCGCCGCGCTGCGCCAGCACCTGGGCGACCAGCTCGTCAGCCGCGGGCCGAACGGGATGACGCTGACCACCGGCGGGTCCCGGCTGCTGGCCACGGCGTCGCAGATCGTCGTGCTCGGCGCCGAGGCGCACGCCGCGGTGCGGGCCGCTCAGGGCGCCCCGGAGCAGATGCGCGTGGTCGCGACGTCCACGATCGCCGAGTTCGTGGTCAGCCCGCTGATGGACGCGTTCACCCGGCGGTTCGCCGGCTCGGTCGAGGTATCGGCCGGGGTGGCGGCGACCGGCGAGATGGCGGTGCTGGTCGCGAACCGCCTGGCCGACGTGGCGATCGGCCCGGGGCTGCCGCCCGACCCGGCCCTGCCCGTGGTGAGCGAGCCGATCTTCCGGTACCGGCTGGTGGTGGTCGCCGCCGGGCACGCCAGGCTCAAGGGCAACGCCAGCCAGTGGCGCTGGCTGGTGGACCCGTCGGGCACCGACCCGGGCAGCGACACCGGTCAGCTGCTGGCCGCGCTGCACGTGCCCGAGAGCAGGATCGGGGTGTTCCCCAACCAGACCGCGGCCTGGGCGGCCGCGGCCGACGGGGCCGGGGTGGCGCCGGCGGTCGAGCACCTGGTCGCCCACCAGCTGCGCCGCGGCGAGCTGTCCCTGGTGGAGGTGCCCGCCCCGCCGGTCGGCACCTGCTGGCACGCCACCCTGCTTGAGCGCCAGCACCGGAGCGCGGCCGCCAGCGCACTCCGGCGCTTCCTCACCACGCCGGAGGCCATGCACCTGATGCGCGCCCCGGCCGCCGGGGTCCCCCCGTCGCGCTTCCGTCCCCCGGTCTACGTGACGATCTGGAGCTGACCGCGGCACCGCGCGGGCTGGCCCGTGTGGCCGGTGGGCCATCGACCACACGCCCGCATTCCCGCGAGCCGGGTCGCCTGCGCGAGCGCCAGCGCCGCGGCTGCTTAAGCAACCACTTATTCGCGTCTTGCGGCCCGCTGGGACCCGGCGGATCATGTACACCGCACCAGCAGGTCCACATGCGCCTCGTCCCCCAGGAGCGTGCAGGATGCGAATAGAAAGCAACGGGCACAGCCAGGCCAACCCGCGGCTCTACGAGCTGGTCGAGCACGCCCCGAAGACCGGGAAGAGCCCGACGGTCTGGGCCTGGCCCGAGCTGATGGACTACCTCAAGGTCGCCGGCCAGCCGGTGG
>DASYXX010000061.1:0-7401 GCA_035934395.1 Streptosporangiaceae bacterium | reverse complement strand
GATCCGCCGTGCGGCCGATTCCCTGCCGCGGCACCGGGCCGTACCATCAGGTCGTGACCAGGCTGGCGGCGCGGAAGGCCGAGTTCCCGCGAGGTCCGGCGGCGGGACCAGCAGGACCCGCGCAAGGTCTGGCCGTGCAAGTGGCCGGTCTTCGGCGCGACCTCGCCGCGCGGGTGGGCGCGCTCGCGCCGCAGCGGCAGGAAAGGCTTCAGGACCTGGGCCTCGGAGTCGCGCTCGCCGCCGTCAACGTGGTTTCGCTGCTGCGGTACGGAGTCCACCTTCACCCGATGTGGCTGGCCCTGCTGCTGGTCGCCGCCCAGGGCATCCCCCTCGGCTGGCGCCGTTCGGCTCCCGTCGGCGTCGGGCTGGTCATCGGCGCCGCTCGGCTCTCCTACGACTGGATCGGGTTCGGGTACGCGCCGTTTCCGCTCGGCCCCGCCATCGCGTTCTACACGATCATCGACCGTCGTGGTGCCGCGTGGCGCTGGATCGCCGTCGTCGTGGTCGCGGCGGGCATCGCGATCGGGGAGGCATCGCCCGGCCACAACCTGCCCTACGACGCGATCTTCCAGGCCCTCATCTTCCTCACGGCCTGGGTGATGGGCGGGCTCAGCAGAACCAAGCGGGCGAGCCTGCTGGCCGCGCAGAGCAGGGCCGACCACGCGGAGGCGGAACTGGACCGCCAGACGTCGCGCGCCGCGGTGGCCGAGCGGACCCGGATCGCCCGCGAGCTGCACGACGTCGTCGCGCATCACGTCAGCCTCATGGCGGTCCAGGCGGAGGCGGCGACGTCGCTGCTGCCCGGCCGGCCCGCCGAGGCCCAGAGCTCTGTGGAGATCATCGGCAGCACGGCCCGGCAGGCGCTCACCGAGCTGCGCCGGCTGCTGGGCGTCCTGCGCGGCCCCTCCGAGCAGCTCGAGACCGCGCCGTCGGCGTCGCTCCAGGACCTCGGCGACGTGCTCGACCAGGTACGCGGCACCGGGCTGCCCGTCGACTTCACGGTCGAGGGCACGCCGTACCCGCTCGCACCGGGCGTGGACCTGACCGCCTACCGCATCGTCCAGGAGGCGCTGACCAACACGGTCCGGCACGCCCGGGCCGCCCGGGCCGCGGTCATCCTCAGGTATGAGCCGGGGCACGTCACCGTCAGCATCGCCGACTCAGGACGGCGGCCCGGCGAGCCGGCCCCGGGCGCGAACGGCCACGGCACGGCCAAGCCGGCCCCCTTGCTGGCCGGGTCCGGGCTCGGCCTGGCCGGCATCGCCGAGCGGGTCGCCTCGTGCGGCGGCAACCTGACCGTCGGCCCGGCCGGGTCCGGCGGGTTCACGGTCACCGCGCGGCTTCCGGCACGATGACGGCCGACGGCTCCCCGGCCCCGATCCGGGTGGTGGTCGTCGACGACCAAGAGCTCGTGCGCTCCGGGTTCTGCGTCATCCTCGACGCCGCCGACGGGATCGACGTGGTCGGCGAGGCGGGCAACGGCGAGGCGGCCGTCGCGGCCGTGGCCGCCCAGCATCCGGACGTGGTGCTGATGGACATCCGCATGCCCGGGATGGACGGGCTGGAGGCCACCCGGCTGATCACCCGGGACCCGTCGGCCGCGCCCAAGGTCGTCATGCTCACGACCTTCGACCTCGATGACTACGTCTACGAGGCGCTGCGCGCGGGCGCCAGCGGCTTCCTGCTCAAGGACTCGCCCCGGCACGATCTCATCGCCGCGATCCGCGCCGCCGCGGCCGGCGACGCCCTGCTCGCCCCGTCCGTGACCCGGCGCCTGATCGAGGCGTTCGCCCGCCGCCCGCCCGAGGCGACGCCGTCGCCGTCCCAGCTCGCCTCGCTCACCGCGCGGGAGCGGGACGTGCTCCTGCTGCTCGCCCGGGGCCGCAGCAACGCCGAGATCGCGGTGGCGCTGTTCGTCAGCGAGGCGACCGTCAAGACCCACGTCGGCAACGTGCTGGCCAAGCTGGGGCTCCGCGACCGGGTGCAGGCCGTGATCCTCGCCTACGAAACTGGCCTGGTCGTGCCCGGCGACCTGTCCGGATGAGGGAGGCTGGTCACATGAGGTTGGGAGAGCCCACGCCGGCGGACCTCGAGATGATGCGACTGGCCCTCGGCGAGGCCCGCGCGGGGCTGGACGAGGGCGGCGTCCCGGTCGGCGCGGTGCTCGCGTCCGGCGGCCAGGTGCTGGCTCAGGGACGCAACGAGCGGGTGCAGCGCGGCGACCCGGTCGCCCACGGCGAGATCGCGTGCCTGCGCAACGCCGGGCGCCGGCCGTCCTACCGGGACACGACCCTGTACACCACGCTCTCGCCGTGCCCGATGTGCTCAGGCGCGATCCTGCTGTTCCAGATCCCCCGGCTCATCGTCGGCGAGGCCGAGTCCTTCGCGGGCGACCTGGGCTTCCTCACCGAGCGCGGGGTGGACGTCGTGCTGCTCCGCGACCCCGGCTGCGTCGCGGCGATGCGGGAGTTCCAGCGGCGCTACCCCGAGGTCTGGAGCGAGGACATCGGCGGCCGCTAGCAGGAGAGCCCGCGCCTTACCGGGTGGTTGGGACTCTGATCCGGCTGTTACCGGCAGAAGGGGCCATCCACCCGGTTTGCCGGGGCGCGGCGGGCTGCGGCGGGGGAGGTTCAGGTGGCGGTGCCTCGGTCCACGGCCGTGCCGAGCAGGCCGAGCGGCGGCGAGCCGAGCTCCAGCAGCGCCGCGTGGAACCTGCGCAGCGAGAAGCCCGGGCCCCACTCCTTCCTCGCGCGCTCGCGCAGCGCCATGATCTCCAGCTTGCCCCAGGTGTAACGGCCGTACGTCGGGTCGAAGGTCGCGCGCCGCGCCTCCGACAGCGCGGCGGGGCCGGCCAGGTGGGTGTCCGCCTCGAACCTGCGGGCGCCCTCGGCCACCGTCATTCCCTCTGTATGTATACCGATCGCGCACGCCAGCCTGGTCACGCGGACCAGTGCCTCGAGCCAGACGCCGATCGCAAACCGGGGATCGTCGGCGCAGAAGCCCTCCTCGACGCACAGCTCCTCGGCGTAGTGCGCCCAGCCTTCGACGAACGCCGCGGAGTGCAAAGTGCGACGGACCTCGGTGGGAGCGCGACGGATTGCCCGGCCGTGCGAGAAATGCCCGGGCGCGACTTCGTGCACGGTGATGCCGGGCAGCGTGGTCGCGCTGAACACCTCGAGCCACTCCTCCCGGTCCTGCTCGGGCCAGGAGTCCTCCGGCGGCGTGATGTGATACCAGGACGGGCCCTCGGGCTCGCCGGGGGCCGCGGGGGACATCATCGCCATGCCCCAGCGGCGGGACTCGGGCGCCGGCCCGACCCGGCACTCGCCGTCCTGGTAAGGCACCAGGTCGTGGTCGCGGGTGAACTCGATCGCCAGCCGCGTCCAGTGCCGCGCGGCCGCGATGACCCCGTCCGCGTCCGGGTGATCGCGGACAAGCTGGCGCGCCACCTCGAGCGGCGGGCGGCCCGGATCCACCCGCGCGCAGCTCTCGGCGAGCAGCGCGGTGAGCCGGTCCCGCTCGGCATCGGCCCGCTCGGCCAGCCGGCCGAGATCGAGCGGCATGCCCTCGGCGCTGCTCATGAGCGCGGAAAGCCCCGCGGTACCCAGCGCCGCGTCCGGATCGCCGCTGTCGGCGGCCTCGTCGATGAACGCCACGAGCCGCGCGTGTGCCGCCAGCGCGTCGGCCCGGACGCGCTCGCCGACGCCGGCGGGAATGCCCGCCGGCAGTCCGCGGATCGCGCTGGCCAGGGCGGCTGCTACCGGCGCGCTGAGCCGGTCGAGGGTGCCGATGGCCACGTCGATGGCGCCGGGCCACGCGGCGAGGTGCGCGTTGCGTGCGCTGTCGCGCTGCTCCTGCGGGGCGTACTCCCGGTCGTAAACGGCCAGGTCGAGCCCGGACATGTGCGGCAGCGGGTTGCGGCGGTGCATCTCGAGGTCGCCGAGCGACACGCGGACGGCGTTCTCGAACGTGGCCAGGTGCGCGTCGTCGTGCGGGTCGGCGAGCGGGACGTCCGCGGCCGCGGCCTCAGCCATCCGGGCCAGGCCCGCCCGCACTGCGTTAGAAGAAAGATCCTGGATTGCGCCGTCGTACTCGTGTCGTCCGCTGAACTCGCGCACCTCGGCGACCTCGAGGTCGCAGACGGCGCGCAGGCGGGGGGTCAGGTCGTCCATGGCCGCCCACGCTACCGGCTCGCCCCGTCGGCCCGCCGGCCCGCCTGTCCGCGGTCAGGCTCCGCTGGTGCCCGGCTGGACGGTCTCCACGGAGAGGATCGTCCTGGGCTTCGTGCAGGCCTGCGCGCTGAAGCTCGCGTAGAGCGGGGCGGTCTGGTTGGGCGGGTAGACCCTCAGCCAGTGCGCCGCGACCATGCCGCAGTTCGCCTGGGGATAGTTCTCCGCATTGACCACCTGAAGCTCGGCGTGCCCCGCCTGGCCCGGCGCCAGGGTGATCAGCTGCCTGGGATGGGCGGGGTTCTCCGTCGCCGGGATGCCGATCTGGCTGCCCCCGGCCGCGGCGACGAACGACACGCCCGGGTACCCGTACAGCGTGCACGCCGCGCCGGAGATGTTGGTGAACACGATCGGGTAGTAGCTGCTGCCCGCGGCGACGCCCTGGCTGGCCGACACCGAGACCCGCAGCGCGGATGTCGGGCACGGCGGCGGGCTGGGCGGCGCGGACCGGGAGGGGGCCGTGGCCGAGGGCCCGCCTGGGTTCACGACACGGGTCGACACAGCGCCGGGCTGCGCCGCGGTGGTGCCCTGCGGCGCCGCGGTGGTGCCCGCGCTGCCGCAGGCGGCGACCAGGGCCGCGGCGCCAGCCATGGCGGCCGCAGCGACCAGCGCGCGGGCCGCGCGAGCGAACGGTGTCATCGGCGTGCCTCCCCGGTTGCTATGACAGATATGACGTCCGCAGGGTCGCGGCGGTTGCGGTCGGCGCATCCGGCCGCGTATGACGGTAGAGGACCCTGATCGCCGGCCCTTCTGGGAGGCCTCGTTGGCCGCTTCGTCGTTCACGACCAGGCCGCAGCTGGCCGGGACGTTCGGAATGGTGGCCTCGACGCACTGGCTCGGCTCCGCGGCGGGCATGGCGGTGCTGGAGAAGGGCGGCAACGCGTTCGACGCCGCCGTGGCCGCCGGCCTGGTCCTGCAGGTGGTGGAGCCGCACCTGAACGGGCCGGGCGGCGAGGTCCCGGTGATCGGGTTCGACGCTGCGCGGGGCCAGGCCTTCGTGCTGGACGGGCAGGGGCCCGCGCCCGCTGCGGCGACGCCCGAGGCGTTCGGCGCGCTCGGGCTCGACCTGGTGCCGGGCAGCGGCCTGCTGGCCGCCTGCGTCCCGGCGGCGTTCGGGACCTGGATGCTGCTGCTCGAACGGCACGGCCGGCTCCGGCCGCGGGACGTCATGGAGTACGCGATCGGCTACGCGCGGGACGGGTACCCGATGCTGAGCGCCGCGAGCGCCGCGGTCGCCGCGGTGGCGGACACGTTCCGCGAGCACTGGCCCAGCTCGGCCGAGGTGTACCTGCGCGGCGGGGCGGCGCCCGCGCCCGGCTCCCGGTTCAGCAACCCCGACCTGGCCGCCGCCTACACGCGGATTCTCGCCGCGGCCGAGACGGCGGGAGGCGACCGCGGGGCCCAGATCGAGGCCGCGCGGCGGGCTTTCTACGAGGGGTTCGTGGCCGAGGCCATCGCCGCGTACCTCGAGCGCGCCGAGGTGATGGACGTCACCGGGCGGTGTCACCGCGGGCTGCTCGCCGGCTCCGACCTGGCCGGCTGGCGCGCGTCGGCGGAGGCTCCGGTCACGCTCGAGTACCAGGGCCTCACCGTCTGCAAGACCGGGCCGTGGGGGCAGGGCCCGGTCTTCCTGCAGCAGCTCTCCCTGCTGGACGGCTTCGACCTGAGGGCCATGGGCCCGGGCAGCGCAGAATTCGTCCATACCGTAACGGAATGCGCGAAGCTGGCCTTCGCCGACCGGGAGGCCTGGTACGGGGACCCCCGCGCGACCGACGTGCCGCTGGCCGGGCTGCTGTCCCCCGGGTACGCGGCGGAGCGCAGGAAGCTGGTGGGCCCGACCGCGTCGGCGGAGCTGATCCCCGGCTCGCCCGGCGGGGCGCGGCCGCGTCTGCCCGCGTACGCGCTGGCCGCGTTCGGCGGCCCCGGCGGCGGGGACGGCGCGCACCCTGGCCTGGACGGGATCGGCGAGCCGCTCGGGCGTTCCGCGGCGGGCGTGGCCCTTCCCGGCTTGGGACCGGGCGACACCTGCCACCTGGACGTGGCCGACCGGTTCGGCAACCTGGTGTCCGCGACGCCGAGCGGCGGCTGGCTGCAGAGCTCCCCGGTCATCCCCGGCCTGGGATTCTGCCTGGGGACCCGGGCGCAGATGTTCACGCTCACCCCCGGGCTGGCCAGCACCCTGGCGCCGGGCCGGCGGCCGCGGACCACGCTGTCGCCCAGCCTGGCGCTGCGGGACGGCGAGCCCTACCTGGCGTTCGGCACCCCCGGCGGGGACCAGCAGGACCAGTGGACGCTCGCGTTCTTCCTCAACCACGTGCTGTTCGGGATGAACCTGCAGCAGGCCATCGACGCGGCCGCGTTCCACACCGACCATTTCCCGTCGTCGTTCTGGCCGCGCGGGTCCGTGCCGCGCTCGCTCGCCGCCGAGGCCAGGCTCGGCGAGCCCGTCCTCGACGAGCTGCGCCGCCGCGGGCACGAGGTGACCGTGATGCCGCCGTGGTCACTCGGCCGGATCAGCGCAGTCGCGAGAAGCGGGGGGTTCCTGTACGCCGGGGCCAACGCGCGCGGCATGCAGGGGTACGCCGTCGGCCGGTAATCCACCACGCGGGCGTCCGCCGGTCAGCCCGCCGGGGTCTACGCGCTGCGGACCAGGTGGCCGAAGGCGACGTTCTTCTTGTCGGACGCGTCCTGCCAGGCCAGGTTCATCGCGTTGGCGCCTGACTTGACCAGCGCGAGCAGGCCGCGCGGAGCGCACAAGCCGCGCGGGTTGCTGGTCACCTGCTCGTTGGCCAGTATCGCGGTCGGCCCGGACACGGTCACGATCAGTGTCCCCGAGCAGCCCATGGTCGGGAACACGAACGTGCCTTCGCCTCCGGTGGCCGGGAACGTCACCCTGGCCGTCCAGTGCGTGACGACGCCGTTGGGCTGGTTGGCGGCGCCGACCCAGGTGCCGCCGTACCAGAGCCCGGCCGGCGCAGCCGGGCCGGTCGGGGCGGAGCTCGTCGCGGGCGAGGACGCGCCGGGCACTCCCTGCTGCAGGCCCTGCTGCCGCGTCGACTGCGTGGGCTGAGGCGTGCCGCCCAGGCCCGCGACCGCGTGCCAGACCAGAACGCCGCCGGCGACCAGCACGGCGAGCACCACGGCGGCCGCGGCGCCGATGATCACCCCGGCC
>DASYXX010000035.1:0-4200 GCA_035934395.1 Streptosporangiaceae bacterium | reverse complement strand
CGCGGCACCGACAGACGGCTCTCCCGCCGCCACCCCCGCTAAAAGCCGCCGCCTCTGCCCGGCCAGTCCCAGGAGCCCCAGCTGACCCGGGCTGCGGCGGCTCTAATACGGGATGGATGGCCCCCTGTACCGGTAACAGTCGGGCTTGGCCCAGTGGTGACGCCGCTACGGCGTGAAAATTTGGGCAGCTGACCGTCCGCGTCGCGAGAGCCCGGCTGCGCCGGGCGCTGCCGCGCCTGCGTCTGCGGGTCTTTGCCGGCTGATGTCCGGGCGGGGGGGCTTGGGCGCTGGGAGGCTGTGACCGCGGTCGTTCGCTGACGTCGTTCCTGCGTGGCGGGACCAGACCCGGTGTAACAGTCTGACGCCGGGAGCCGATGTTCAGGGCCGCTGAATGGCGCCTCGAGCCCGCGGGCCAGATTTACCGGTGCCCCTGGCTCCTGCGAACGACCGCGGCCGTAACCGCCCTGTCATCGCAGGAGTCATCAAGGCAAGATGTCGAAGGCGGGCCGCTGTTTTGCGAGCGGGTCGCCGGCCTGGATATCGCCAGGGCCATGGTGGAGGTCACCATCGGGGTGCCGTCTGAGGCCACCGCTGGCCGCCGCCAGCAGGAGACCCGGACCTTCGGCACCACCCGGCGCGAGCTGGAGTCGCTGGGCGACTGGCTGGCCTGCTGGGGGGTCGCCCGGGCCGGGATGGAGGCCACCGGTGCCTGGTGGAAACCGGTGTTCTTCGTGCTGGAGGCACGCGGGTTCGACTGCCAGCTGTACAACGCCGCGCCGGTCAAGGCGCTGCCGGGCCGGCCGAAGACCGACCGGGCGGACTCGGTCTGGATCGCCAGGGTCACCGGCCGGGGCACGGTCTGCTCCAGCTTCGTGCCGCCCGGGCCGATCCGCGGGCTGCGCACCCGCACCCGCTGCCGCCGGCATCTCACCCAGGCCCGCACCGCCGAGATGCAACGGGCGGAAAAGCTGCTGGAGGACGGGCACCTGAAGCTGTCCGGCGTGATCTCCGAGAGTCACGGGGTCTCCGGCCGGGACATGCTGGATGCGATCGCGGCCGGGCAGCGCGACCCCAGGGCCCTGGCGCAGCTGGCCCGCGGCAAGATGCGCGCCAGGATCGCCCGCCTGGAAGAGGCGCTGGACTGCTCGTTCTTCACCGGTGAGCACGCCGCCGTGCTGGCCATGATGCTGGACGCCATCGACGGCTACAGCGCCCGCATCCAGGCGCTCACCACCCGGATCGGGGAGCTGACCGCCCCGTACCTGCGCCAGGTGGACCAGATCGACGCCGTGCACGGCACCGGCCGGGTCTGCGCCCAGGACATGATCGCCGAGACAGGCACCGGCATGACCGTGTTCCCCACCGCCGCCCGCCTGGTCTCCTGGGCGAAATGGTCCCCCCAGGTCAAGCAGTCAGCCGGCAAGCGCAAGGGCAGCAACGCCACCGGCGCCGGCAACCCCTGCCTGGGCGCCGCCCTCGGCGAGGCCGCCATGAGCGCCGGCCGCACCCAGTCCTTCCCCGGCGCGAGATACCGGCGGCTGACCCGGCGGATGCCCAGGAAGAAAGCCCTGGTCGCCACGGGCAACTCGATGCTCACCATCTACCACGCCCTGCTGTCCGACCCCGAAGCCTGCTACCAGGACCTCGGCGCGGACTACTACGAACAGCGCATGCACGTCCGCCGCCAAGCCCGCAACCACGTCAAGAGCCTCGAACGCCTCGGCTACAAGGTCACCATCCAGGCCATCAACCCCGACACCGGCGAGCTCCAGCCCGCAGCCGGCTAAATCACCCTCGCCGTTACCCAGAGCCCGCCGGCGCTGACGCGCCGCCGGGCGCTGCCGCCTGCCCAGCTGACGTCTTATTTTCGGACCAGGCGGATCGGCGGGACTTTCACCCGGTTCGGCTGCGGGCGGGGAAGGCCGGACGCGGCAGCGGTGCTAACGGTCCGCCCGACGCCAGACCCCAGAAGGTTGAGTTAATAAAAGATTGACTTGCTCAGCCGAGTTAGATTAAGTTTGAGCTACTCAACGGTTGAGAAGGTCAGGCGTTCTGCCGGGTGCCACGGCCTGGTGCATAGGGCCGGTGCGCGCGGCGGTGCGTGCGGCCCGGTGCGCGGGGACCTGCGCATGCGGGGACGGCACGTGCGGCACGGTACGTGCCGGATGTGCGGCCGGCCTAGGTGAGGAGGTGCCATGGGAACGAAGCGATCCACGGTCGACCAGCTCGACTCGGAGATCCTCGACGCCATGGGCGAGCTGATCGCCGCGCTGATCGGGCGGAGCGAGCAGATCGCGCAGCGCTTCGGCGTGCCGGCCTTCTGCCTCAAGGCCCTGCACGTGCTCGAGTCCTCCATGGCCATGCGGGACCTCGGGAAGTACATGCACTGTGACCCGTCCTTCGTGACGGCCATCGCCGACCTGCTTGAGAAGCGGGGACTGGCCCGGCGGGAAGCCAGCACGGCCGACCGCCGGATCAAGAACCTCGTGCTCACCCCGGAGGGTGTCGGTCTGCGGGCGAAGATCGAGCGCGAGTTCATGGCGCACATGCCGTGGCGCAACCTTGACGAGCAGGAGCGTGTCTGCCTGCTCTCGCTGGTCCGAAAGATGACCGCCGCGGCCGAGCCAGCCGCGGAGCCAGCCGCCGAGCCAGCCGCGGAGCCAGCCGCGCCGGGCACCATTACCAGCACCCCGACGAGCACCACCACCCCGCCGTCGACCGGGGGAGAAGGGGCGGGGGAGGTGAGCGACACCCTGATCACCGCGCAGCACGCCGGCTGACCGGGCCTGGGGGCCGGACGGCCTCCACGTCGGCGGGCGAGAAGACGCTAAACCGCCCGTCAGCCAGCCGTCTGGATGAGCGCGCCGCTGCCGCTCCGTCACATCACCCACATCACTAGTACTCGAACGTCGCGGCACCGCTGCCGCGAGGTTAGATTTCCACGCTCTTCAGCAAGGAGACCTTCATGTCCACCGCACAGTCCGAGACCGGGCGCCTGCGAACGCCCGTCATCGGCGATAGCGTCACCGGCCAGCCTCAGCAGAGGCGCCGCCTCGGCCTGGCCCTGGCCGTCATCGCCACCGCCCAGCTCATGGTGGTGCTCGACGCGACCATCGTGAACGTCGCGCTCCCGCACATCCAGACCGCGCTGGGCTTCTCCGGCTCCGGCCTGGAGTGGGTCGTGAACGCCTACGCGCTGACCTTCGGCGGCCTGCTGCTGCTCGGCGGCCGGGCCGGGGACATCCTCGGCCGCCGGCGGGTGTTCATCGCCGGGATCATCCTGTTCTCCGCGGCCTCGCTGTTCGGCGGGCTGGCCACCTCACAGGCCTGGCTGCTGGCGGCCCGTGCCCTGCAGGGCGTCGGGGGCGCGATCGTCGCGCCTGCCGCCCTGTCGCTGGTCACGACCAACTTCCCGGAAGGCCCGCCGCGCAACCGGGCCATGGGGGTCTACGCGGCGATGAGCATCGCCGGCGGCGCGGTCGGCCTGCTGGTCGGCGGCCTGCTGACCTCCTACGCGTCCTGGCGCTGGGTGCTGTTCGTCAACGTCCCGATCGGGATCGTGGTCGCGCTGGTCGCGCCGCGGGCGCTCGGCGAGTCGACGCGCCATCCTGGCCGGTTCGACCTGCCCGGCGCGATCACCGGGACCATCGGGCTCGCCGCGCTGGTCTACGGCCTGTCCAGCGCCGCCACCACGGCCGACGGCATCTCGCACTGGGGCGACACCAAGGTGCTGGCCTCGCTGTCGGCGGCCGTGGCCTTCCTGGCGGCGTTCCTCGTCATCGAGTCACGCAGCAGGGACGCGCTGATGCCGATACGGATCTTCCGCAACCGGGACCGGTCGGCCGCCAACCTGATCATGCTCTGCATCGGCACCTCGATGTTCGGCATGTTCTTCTTCCTGACCCTGTTCGTGCAGCACGTCTGGGGCTACAGCGCTCTGAGGACCGGCGTCGCGTACCTGCCGATGGTGGCCATCATCATGGCCATGTCGGGCCTGGCCACCCAGCTGATCCCGCGCATCGGCGCCAAGCCAGTGCTGATCCTCGCGTCGGCGATCAGTGTCGGCGGGATGTTCTGGCTGTCCCGGATCAACGAGCACAGCACCTATGCCGGCGGCCTCATCGGCCCGATGCTGGTCACCGGGGCCGGGCTGGGCCTGCTGTTCATGCCGGTCACGCTCGTCGCCCTGGCCAAGGTGGA
>DASYXX010000003.1:0-1817 GCA_035934395.1 Streptosporangiaceae bacterium | reverse complement strand
GTGAGCTGCCCCGGCGGGGCGTGAGCTGCCCCGGCGGGCGTGAGCGTGGTTCGGAGCTGCCGCGGGCCGACTCGGCTCAGGGAGCGGCGGCGAGGAGGCCGTCCCGCACCGCCCGGGCCACGAGATCCCGGGCGTAGCGGCCCAGGGCCGGCGAGCCGTCCTCGATCAGCCTCACCTTGACCAGCACCTGGTCGGCCGTGATGCCATGCTCCTGCCAGGTGCCCCCGCCGACCTTGAGGTTGGCGAGCATGGGCTGCAGCCGGTCCAGGCCGCGCGCGAACCTGGCCTCCGGCGTGCGGCGCTCCTCGAATTCATCCCACAGGACGCGGAACGCGGCGGCCTGGTCCGCCGGGAGTAGCGCGAAGATCCGGTCCGCGGCGGCGCTCTCGGCCTCCTGCTGCCGAGCCTGCTGTGACTCGTCGGCGTACGCGAACAGGTCCCCGGCGTCGATCTCGACCAGGTCGTGCACCAGCAGCATGGCGACCACGCGGCCGATGTCCGTGCCGGGCGGCGCGTGATCGGCCAGCGCGAGCGCCATCACGGCGAGGTGCCAGGAGTGCTCGGCCGAGTTCTCCCGGCGCACGGGCTCGGTGAGCATGGTCTGCCGGAGCACGCCCTTGAGGCGGTCGATCTCGGTCACGAACCGGAGCTGCTGATCGAGGCGTTCCATGCCGCCATTGGATCAGGCCCGCCAGCGGGTGACGAATCGGTTTGCGTGCGCCCGGCCGGGGGTAGCGTGATGTGTTCGCGGCGCCGTAACAGTCCACTAACCCTGGCGTTCGCGGGGTGTTCGGGAGGTTGCCGGCCAGTTATCCTGACCGGGGTCATCGCCGGCTGGCTGATGGCACATCTCCTGCTCGGCGGGCTGGCGGCTGATGCCTTCAGGGACGTCGTCGAAGAACAGGAGGTACCGGATTGCCTGACAAGACCGTCGTCCTGATCGTGGAGGACGACCAGAACATCGTCGACCTCGTCCGGTCCAACCTGTCGGTCCGCGGCCACGACGTGATCGTCTCGAAGGGCGGCGACTCCATCGCGCGAACCCTCGAGCTCCGCGTCCCCGACGTCGTGCTCCTGGACCTGATGCTGCCGGACGCCGACGGCTTCGAGCTGTGCCGGGAGATCCGCGAGCTGTCCGAGGTAGGCATCATCGTGCTGTCCGCGCGCCGGGCCGAGACCGACAAGGTCCGCGCGCTCAACCTGGGCGCCGACGACTACATGACAAAGCCCTTCGGCATCGAGGAGCTGCTGGCCAGGATCCACGCGACGCTGCGCCGGAGCAGGCCCGCGCCCGCGGGCCCGCCCGAGCCGAGCGTGGTCACCGTGGGAGACGTCGAGATCGATCTCGAGCGACGGCGGGTGACCAAGGCCGGGCGGCTGGTGCACCTCACCCAGACCGAGTTCGCGCTGCTGCGGCAGTTCGCGGTCAGCCCCGGCGTCCTACTAACGCACGCCACCCTGCTGCGGCGGGTCTGGGGCCCGGGCTACGAGACCCAGACCGAGTACACCCGCGTCTACGTGGCCAGGCTCCGCGCGAAGCTCGAGTCCCCGGACGGGGAGCCGCTGTTCATCACCGAGCCGCGCTCGGGCTATCGTTTCGCGCTGCCGTCGCCGGGCCGCCCGGCGCTGGCCAGCTCGCGCCGCCCGGCATGACGCGGGCGACACGTCGCGGATCCGGGCACCCGGTGCATCGTTTCCGATGCCGGGCATGCGATCATGCACGTGGGGGACCCACATGATGAAACGGGGGACCGGCTCATCAGGCCCGTCCTGGCAGGCTTACGCCCGGCCAGGACGGGCTTCTCCGTTTGTGCGGT
>DASYXX010000669.1:0-4912 GCA_035934395.1 Streptosporangiaceae bacterium | reverse complement strand
GGCGAGGGCGACCTGGACCTGGAGGCCACCCTGGACCAGTGGCCGGGCCGCGGCGCGCCTGCCCGCGAGGACCTGGTGACCCGGTCCTGGACAGCCCGGCGGCGGGCGGTCTGCCTGGTGGTGGACAGCAGCGGCTCGATGAGCGGGCTGGGCGTCGCCATGGCGGCTGTGGCCGCCGCCGCCGTGGTGCTCGCCGCCGACCGGCTCGCGCCGGGCGTGATCGCCTTCAGCGGCGACGTGCGCGTGCTGCAGGGCCAGGGCGCGCGGCGGCTGCCCGAGGACGTGGTCGGCGACCTGATCGGCCTGCGCGGGCACGGGGTGACCGACCTCGCCGGGGCGCTGCGGGCGGCCGCGGCGCAGCTGGCCCTGGCCGACGGCGGCCAGCGGGTCGCGGTCCTGCTGTCCGACTGTCTGCGCACCGCCGGCGCCGACCCGGCGGGGGCGCTGGCTGGCATCGACCGGCTGCACGTGCTGTGCCCGGTGCCCGCTCCGGAGTCCGAGCTGGCCGCGGCCGCGCTGGCCCGGGCCGGCGGCGGGATCAGCCAGCCCGTCGGCAGGCTGGCCGATGTGGCCGCTGCGCTGCACCGCGTCCTGTCTTGACTGTGCTTTCCTAACCCGCGCCCCTCCGGCTCGCTGAACTGGTCATCCTCCCTGCGGAGGAGCGCGATTCAGCTCCGGGGAGGACGACGCGGCCGCAGGCCGGCGCGTACGCTAAGGGCGTGTCCGCGGTGTACGGCTGGCTGAGCCGCCATCCGAGGCTGGTGGATGGCGTGCCAGCAGTCTTGCTGCTGCTGTTCGGGATCGGCACCGTCGCGGGCAGCAGCTCGACCAGCGTGGTCGTGCAGAACGGCCAGCCCGTACCGCTATCTAGCGGCCCGGCGTTCGGCAGCTGGCCCGCGGTCGTGGTGCATCTGCTGATCCTCTTGGGCCTGGCTGTGCCGGTGGTGTTCCGGCGGAAGTACCCCGTCCATGCCTTTTACGTGGCCGCGGTCGCTGGCGCGTTCCAGGTGGTGTTCTACGGCCGCCCGCTGGGCACCGACCTGGCCCTGCTCATCCTGCTGTACACGCTGGCCGCCTACCGCCCGCGGCGGGTGTCCATTCCTGGCCTGTGCATCTGCCTGGCGGGCGCGTTCATATCCGTCGTCAGCTGGGTGTCCCCCCACACCGGCGTGATCCAGAAGGTGGCGCTGGCCGGCGTCATCTTCAGCGGTACCGCGCTGGTGGCGTGGGTGCTCGGGGACTCGATGCGGTACCGGCGCGCCGACCTGACGTCGCTGGAGGACCGGGCCGCGCGCCTGGAGCGGGAGCGGGACGCCCAGGCGCAGATCGCCGTGGCGGCCGAGCGGGCCAGGATCGCCCGCGAGCTGCACGACGTGATCGCGCACAACGTGAGCGTGATGGTGGTGCAGGCCGACGGCGCCAGCTACGCGCTGCGGTCGGAGCCGGACCGGACCGCCCAGGCGCTGGCCGCCATCTCCCAGACCGGGCGGCAGGCGCTCGCGGAGATGCGCCGCCTGCTCGGCATCCTGCGCTCCGACGACCAGCAGGCCGACCTGGCCCCGGTGCCCGGCCTCGACCAGCTCCGCGAGCTGCTCGACCAGGCCAGGAGGGCGGGCATGTCGGTCTCGTTCACGCTCGAGGGCGCGGCCCGGCCGCTCCCGGAGGGAGCCGAGCTGGCCGCCTACCGCGTGGTGCAGGAGTCGCTGACCAACACGCGCAAGCACGGCGGCCTGGCGGCCGCGGCGGCCGTGACGCTGCGGTACGAGCCGGACGCGCTGCTGCTGCAGGTGACCGACGACGGGCTGGGTGCCGCGGCCGCCGGCGACGGCCCCGGGCACGGGCTGACCGGCATGCGCGAGCGGATCGAGATGTACGGCGGGACCGTCCAGGCCGGGCCGCTGCCCGGCGGGGGCTACCAGGTGACCGCCCGGCTGCCGGACACCGCCGGGCCAGATCACCGCCAGCTCGACGGCACCGAGCGGCCGCTCCGGTCTCATCCCGCGCTCGATGGTGCCGCATGAGCGAGTCGGAGGGCCTCAAGGGCGCCCCTCTGGCGAGCGGGGAGCACAGCATGAGCATCCGCATCGTGCTCGTGGACGACCAGGAGCTGGTCCGGACGGGCTTCCGCATGGTGCTGGACGCGCAGCCGGACATGACCGTGGTGGGCGAGGCCGCCGACGGTCAGGCCGCCGTGGAGTTCGCGCGCACGCACTCCGCCGATGTCATGATCATGGACGCGCGCATGCCGCGGATGGACGGGGTCGCGGCCACCCGGCAGATCCGCCAGGCCGGGGACCGGCCGCGGGTGCTGATGCTGACCACCTTCGACCTCGACGAGTACGCGTTCGCCGCGCTGAAGGCCGGAGCGAGCGGGTTCCTGCTCAAGGACGTGCCGCCGGAGGAGCTGCTGTTCGCGATCCGCGCCGTGCACTCAGGCGATGCCGTGGTCGCTCCGTCAACGACGCGGCGGCTGATCGACAGGTTCGCGCCGCTGCTGCCGGCCGACGAGGGCCACACGCCCCCCGAGCTGGCCGGGCTCACCGACCGGGAGCGCGAGGTGCTGATCCTGGTCGCCCAGGGCCTGTCGAACGCGGAGCTGGCGCAGCGGCTGTTCGTGTCCGAGGCGACCGTGAAGACCCACGTGGGACGCATCCTGGCCAAGCTGGGGCTGCGGGACCGGGTCCAGGCCGTTGTCTACGCGTACGAGAACGGCCTGGTCCGGGCCGGCCGCCAGGCCTGAGGCCGGTCCATTCACCGTAACGGCGCGACCAGGCAATGTAACAGTTTGTCAAGTTGTCGCGATGCCCCACGCAGGCGGGATAACTCTGAGTACGCTCCCGGATATATGACCGTTTAGGGGGGCGTCTTCAGATGCTGACCGTGCATAACTTTTCCTATGGGGTGCTGACCCCCGGGCTCGCTTACCTGATGTCCTGCCTGGGCTCATTCCTCGGCCTGCGGTGCACCACCCGCGCGCGGGCGCACGAGGGGCGGGCCCGCGCCCGCTGGCTGCTGCTGGCCGGCCTGTCGATCGGCACCACGGGGATCTGGGTGATGCACTTCATCGCCATGCTCGGCTTCACGATTCCCGGCACGACCATCCAGTACAACGTGCCGATCACCATCTTGAGCATGCTGATCGCCGTGGGGATCGTGGTGGTGGGCCTGCTCATCGTCGGGTTCGGCGGCCCCGGGTACCGCCCCCTGCTGCTGGCCGGCCTGATCACCGGCCTGGGCGTGGCGAGCATGCACTACACCGGCATGGCCGCCATGCGGATGCCGGGGCGGGTCACCTATGACCCTGTCCTGTTCATTCTCTCGATCGTGATCGCCGTCGTCGCGGCGACCGCGGCGTTGTGGTTCGCGCTCCGGCTGCGCGGGCTCGCGGCCACGCTGATCGCGGCGCTGATCATGGGCGTGGCGGTGAGCGGCATGCACTACACGGGCATGGCCTCGATGCGGATGTACCCCGCCGCCGGTCCCGCGGGGATGGTCATGGGCGGCGCGGGCGGCGCGACCGCCGAGAGCTTCCTGCTGCCGCTGGTGCTCGGGATCAGCATCGTCGCGTTCATCCTGACCGCGACGATCGCGCTGTCGCCGAGCGAGGACGAGATCCGTGGCGAGGCCGAGCTGATGAGCCGCATCGACAGCCTCCGTTCGCAGACGCGCTTAGCTGAGACACTGGAGGCGTGACAGAAACCAGTCAGCAGGGCACGGGCTGGCTGCTGCTCGTCTACCGGGTTCCGTCCGAGCCCACCAGGCTCCGCTCGACCGTCTGGCGCCGGCTGAAGAGCCTGGGCGCGATCTACCTGCAGAACTCCGCCGCGGCGCTGCCCGCGAGCGTCGCCGCCGAGCGCGCGCTGCGCAGGCTCAGGAGCGAGATCCTCGACATGTCCGGGACCGCGGCCCTGCTGTCCTGCACGGTCCTCGCCGGGGAGCAGGAGATCCGGGCCCAGTTCCAGGCGGCCCGTGATGATGAGTACGACGAGATCGTGGACAAGTGCCAGGACTTCCTCGCGCAGCTGAAGAAGGAGTACGACGCCAATCACTTCACGTACGCCGAGCTGGAGGAGAACGAGGTCGACCTGGTCAAGCTGAAGAACTGGCTGGAACGGGTCCGCCAGCGCGACGTCTTCGGCGCGGCCGGCCTGCAGCCGACGCAGAAATGGATCGCGGAGTGCGAGCAGGCGCTGGAGGCCTACGCGGCGCGGGTGTACGCGGAGGAAGCGGAAAGCCGCTGAGTTAGCGCTTACGCGCCTCGCGCCAGAGACTGACCGGGAGCAGTACGGCCAGGGCCAGCGGCAGCAGCCACCAGGCGGGAACCGTCGTCCGGCTCAGCGCGTAGGTCAGCGCCAGGGCGATCACCACGCCCGCCGCGACCAGCCAGTCGTCGCCGATGATGAAGTCGTACCAGAAAGCCCCGAAGGCCTTGATGCGCCGGACCACGTCAGCTCCTCTCCCCCGCCGTCGCCGCCGCTGGCACGGCGGCCTGCTGATGGCCTGAGCGGCCCCGGCTCCGGCGCATCACCGTCACCAGGGCCAGCGCAAACGCAGCGATCGCCGGGATGAGGGCCAGCAGCGCGGCGTCCGAGCCCGGCCAGTGCGCGCCAGCGCCCTCCGCACCCCAGAACGCGCCGAAGGCGGTGAGCATAATCCCGACGATGAACTTGAGGCTGTTCTCCGGGACCCTGGACAACGGGGACCTCACTGCCACCCCGGCGCCCGCGACCACGACCACGGCCGCCGCGCCCGCGATGGCGGCCAGCCCGATGTCGTGCTGGTTGGCGCCGAACGTGAGCACGATGAAAACGACCTCGAGGCCCTCGAGCAGGACTCCCTTGAACGACAGCGTGAACCCGTACCAGTCGGGCACCAGCCCGGCCTGCCTGCGCGCCTGGGCCGAGGCCGCGGC
>DASYXX010000962.1:0-4871 GCA_035934395.1 Streptosporangiaceae bacterium | reverse complement strand
GCCGGGCGGGCGGCCTCGAACGCGGCGATCGCGGGCTCGTGCCGCAGCGTCAGCGCGATGTCGTCCAGGCCCTCGATCAGCCGCCACTGCGCGTAGTCCGCCAGGTCGAACGGCTCCAGCAGCCCGGCGGAGCCGATCTCCACGGTGCGCGCGGCCACGTCGACGATGAGCTCAGCGTCCGGGTCGGCATCGAGCGCGGCGAACAGCCGCGCCACCGACTCCTCGCTGACGACCGCCGGGACGAGCCCGGCCGCCACGGAGTTATTGCGGAAGATGTCGCCGAAGCTCGGGGCCACGACGGCCTGGAAGCCGAAGTCCTGCAGCGCCCACACGGCGTGCTCGCGGGACGAGCCGCAGCCGAAGTTCGACCCCGCCACGAGGACCTTCGCCTGGGCCGCGCCCGGGCGGTTGAGGACGAAGCCGGGGTCGGCGCGCCAGGCGCCGAACAGCCCGGGGGCGAAGCCCGTGCGCTCGACCCGCTTGAGCCACGCCGCCGGGATGATCTGGTCGGTGTCAACGTCGCGGCGGTCGAGCGCGACCGCCCGGCCCTCTATGCGCTTGATTCCCGCCATTACAGGTCTCCTGGCAGCGTGAAGTGTCCGGCGACGGCGGTGGCCGCCGCCACGGCGGGCGACACGAGGTGGGTGCGGCCGCCGGGGCCCTGGCGCCCCTCGAAGTTGCGGTTGCTGGTCGACGCCGAGCGCTCGCCCGGGGCCAGGATGTCCCCGTTCATGCCCAGGCACATCGAGCAGCCCGCCGAGCGCCACTCGAAGCCGGCGTCGGTGAAGTACTTGTCCAGGCCCTCGGCCTCGGCCTCGGCCTTGACCCGGGCCGAGCCGGGGACGACCAGGGCCCGGACGCCGGGGCTGACCTTGCGGCCGCGGGCGACCTCGGCGGCGGCGCGCAGGTCCTCCAGCCTGCCGTTCGTGCACGAGCCGATGAACACCGCGTCGACCGTGATGTCGCGGATCGCGGTGCCCGGGCTGAGGTTCATGTAGGTCAGCGCCCGCTCGGCCGCCTGCCGCAGCGCGGGGGTGCGCAGCGAGCTGGGGTCCGGCACGACGTCGTCGATCGTGACCGACTGCGCGGGGTTCGTGCCCCAGGTGACCGCGGGCCGCAGCGCCGTGGCGTCGACGCGGATCTCGCGGTCGAACTCGGCGTCGTCGTCGGTGACCAGGCCGCGCCAGTCGTCGAGCGCCTGCTCCCAGAGCTTGCCCTTCGGGGCGTGCCGGCGGCCCTCCAGGAAGGCGAACGTGGTGTCGTCGGGAGCGATCATCCCGGCCCGGGCCCCGCCCTCGATGGACATGTTGCAGACCGTCATCCGCCCCTGCATCGACAGCGCCCGCACGGCCGCGCCGCGGTACTCGATGACCGTGCCGACGCCGCCGCCCGTGCCCAGCGCCCTGATGATGCCGAGCACCAGGTCCTTGGCCGTTAGCTCGGGGCCAAGCTCGCCGTCGACGGTGACCGCCATCGCCTGGGGCTTGGCCTGCCGCAGCGTCTGCGTGGCGAGCACGTGCTCGACCTCGCTGGTGCCGATGCCGAACGCGAGCGTGCCGAACGCGCCGTGGGTCGAGGTGTGGCTGTCCCCGCAGACGATCGTCATGCCCGGCTGGGTCAGCCCGAGCTGCGGGCCGATCACGTGCACGATGCCCTGCTCGATGCTGCCCAGCGGGTGCAGGGTGACGCCGTGGACCTCGCAGTTTCTGCGCAGCCGCGCGATCTGCTCGGCCGCCAGCTCGTCGGCGATCGGCTGGTCCAGGCCGATGGTGGGCACGTCGTGGTCCATCGTGGCCACCGTCAGGTCGGGCCGGCGCACCTTCCGGCCCTTGAGCTCGATGCCCTCGAAGGCCTGCGGCGAGGTCACCTCGTGCACGAGGTGCAGGTCGATGTAGAGCAGCGGCGGCTCGTCCGCCGGGCTGGCCACGACGTGGCGGTCCCAGATCTTGTCGAAGAGGCGTCCGGTCACTGGCTTCCTCGTCTCGCGCCGTCTCGTCTCGACGGCGCCGTCCCGTCTTGTCTCAAATAATGAGATAGGCTGTTCAAGTTATGGACACTCTAGGACGGGCTGAGCGCGACCGCAACCCGATCAGCGGGGTCGGTGTGCTCGACCGCGCTATGGCCCTGCTCGACCTGCTGGCCGACGGCCCCCGGTCGCTGCGGTCGCTGGCCGAGGCCAGTGGGCTCCCGCGCCCGACAGCGCACCGGCTGCTGCTCGCGCTCGAGTCGCACCGCCTGGTCGGGCGGGACGCGGACGGCGCGTTCCGGCTCGGGCCGCGGCTGACGGAGCTGGCCTTGCGAGCCGGCTCGGGGCTCGAGCTCGGCACGCTCGCGGCCGGGGTGCTGGCTCGGCTGCACGACCAGACCGGCGAGAGCGTCCAGCTGTACCTGCGCTCCGGCGACCGCCGGCTGTGCGTCGCCGCGCGCGATGCGGGCACGGGCCTGCGCGACAGCGTGCCGGTCGGCGCGCTGCTGCCGCTCGACGCCGGGTCGGGCGGGAAGGTGCTGCTGGCGTGGTCGGACGACGCGGAGCGGTTCCCCGCCGTGCCCGCGACGGAGCTGGCGATCGTGCGGCGGCGGGGCTGGGCATCGAGCATCGCCGAGCGCGAGCCCGGCGTGGCCAGCGTCAGCGCCCCGGTCCTGCGCGACGGCGTCCTGCTCGGCGCGCTGTGCGTGTCGGGCCCGGCCAGCCGGCTGGGCAGCTCCCCGGGCCGCCGTCTGGCGCCCCTGGTGGCCGCCGCGGCGGAGGAGCTGGCCGCGCTGGCCGCCGGAACCGGCGGCGCATCCGCCGGATAGCAGCCCACGCGGGCTGTGCTAGCCCTAGGGGGGACGACCCCCCTTCAACCCCCCGCCGCGGAGCAAGCTCCGCGAGCCGAATACTCGCGCGCCGCGTGCGCGTCGCCCCCGTTGTCGCGGCGGTCCAGCGCGAACTGGACGGCCTGCAGCGCGCGCTGGGCGTCGTCGGCGCTGTCGGCGGGCTCGCTCCACGGATAGGTGTCGGCCATGGCGTACTCACTCCTGACTCAGAGCATGTGGTTGGCGGTCAGGCATCCCAGCTCGGGCGGGAGCCGTCGCCTGCGAATCTGCGCCAGGACGTGCTGCTCGGGGGCGTGCGCCGGGCCGTTACGAGATATGCACGGCCGATGGACGATCCGGAGGTCAGCGGGCGGGCAGTTGGGGCCTGCCACGGCTCACGGCCAGCGCCTCATCCCGTAGCGGGTTGCTGGCCTGCCCTGATCAGGTCCCGCTACGGCTGCTAAGGATGAGTACGTAGCGCCGCATGACGGAACTCATCGTAGCCGATGTTTCCGGCGCGTTACACGAGCGGCCCTCGCCAACAGCGTGGGGGTGCCCGCGCTGTCTCGTGTGTGCTCTCTCATGTGGTCGATGGCCCATCGACCACATGGCCAGCCCGGGCGCGGCGTGCCTATCGTCGGTCCATGCAGGGAATCAGCACGGTGCTGCTCGACATCGACGGGGTGCTGACGGTCTCCTGGCGTCCGCTGCCCGGCGCGGTCGACGCGGTGACCCGGCTGCATGACGCAGGGTTCGCGGTGGCGCTGGTGACCAACACCACCTCGCGGACGCGGGCCGAGATGGCGGCGACCCTGGCGGCGGCCGGCTTCCCGGTCGGCATCGACGACATCTTCACCGCGCCGGCCATCACCGCCGCTTACCTGGCCCGGCACCATCCCGGCGCGCGGTGCCTGCTGCTGAACAGCGGCGATATCGCCGAGGACCTGGCCGGGGTCACGATCACCGATGACACCGAGGCCGACGTGGTGATCCTGGGCGGCGCGGGCCCGGAGTTCAGCTACGCCGCGCTGAACCGCGTGTTCGGCTGCCTGCTGGGCGGCGCGCGCCTGGTGGCCATGGGCCGCACCCTGTACTGGCGCACCGACACCGGGATGCGGCTCGATACCGGTGCGTTCCTGGCCGGCCTGGAACAGGCCTCCGGCGTCTCCGCCGTGGTGACCGGAAAGCCCGCGGCCGCGTTCTTCGCCACAGCCCTCGATGCCCTGGCCGCCACGGCGTCGCAGACCGTGATGGTCGGCGACGACATCCAAGCGGACGTCCTGGCCGCCCAGGACCACGGCGTCACCGGCGTCCTGGTCCGGACCGGCAAGTACCGCCCGGAGACCCTCCGCAGCGCGCCCGGCGTCCCCCACCACGTCATCGACTCCGTCGCCGACCTGCCCGCCCTGCTCGGGCCGCCGGCATGACGTGACGGGCATCATCGCCGGGAGTCGACGGCCTGGAACGCCCGGCCGACGCGGGTGGCGACGGGGCCGGGGAGGAACAGGCCGGCGCTGCCGTCGCCGGGCGTGGCGGCCAACGCGAACCACGCGTAACGCTGCACGTAACTCAGCCGCTCCGGGGAGGGCGCGGCCGTCGTCCCGCCGGGCGTTGCGCGGGCCGCCACGAACGCGGCAGCGGCACCGCAGGCCGCCAGGACCGTGAGCCGCCGTGATCGCCGCCCCTGCGTTACGAAGATCATTTTTCTGGTCCTTTGACGATCGCCGGAACCTCCTCACGCGGGCCGAGCCGTACCCCTACTCGTACGTCGACGACGACGCCACCAGCGTCTTCACCTGCCAGGGCCAGTGCGACTACGAGATCGTCTTCGGCCTGACCCCCCGCCGACGCTGACCCACCCCGCACGGCCGCCCTCCGCATCAGCGTTCCACCGATGCGGTTGCGAGGGGACCAGCGGCGGCGCTCGGTTGACTTTAGCGACACTGTCATATAACACTGTCAATATGGAGACCGAGCGGCGTTACACGATCGCCGAGCTCGCCGATGCGAGCGCGGCGGCGCTCGACGCGCTCGGGATCGCGGCCCGCAACGGCCAGGTCCGGGACCGGCCTGAC